>JBCDJE010000014.1:0-16669 GCA_038748185.1 Bacteroidota bacterium | reverse complement strand
GGTAATTATCGATGAAGCAACTCAGTGCGATATTGCCAGTTGTTTGCCATTAATCCAAAGAGCGAAAAGGGTTGTATTTGCTGGTGACCCAAACCAACTGCGGCATGTTTCTTTTCTATCTAACTGTTTGCAAGCTGTTTTTCAAAAGAACCATCAACTCCATGATATGGAGAGGAATATGCTTAACTACCGAGATAATAGTGTGTTAGATTTGGTAATGCATGCATTAAAATCTAGCGATCAGGTAGCGATGCTTGATGAACATTACAGAAGTATAGTGCCCATTATTGCGTTTAGTAATCGCCAGTTTTATGATGACGGTTTGCGTATAATGACCAGTAGACCAGATAGTAAAGAGCAAGGTCTATACTTAAAACAATGTAAAGGCACAAGAAAAAAAGAAGGATACAATGTAGAAGAAGCAAGCCATATTTTATCGAATATCAGAAGTTTAATTGATAGTGAGGTTGCCCTTGATGCTGTACATTCTAAAAGTATTGGTATTATTTCTCCATTTAGAGATCAGACCGAATATATCGGGAAGTGCCTTTTTGAAAATTTTTCAGTAGAAGAGATTACAAAGCACAAATTAAGAGTAGGTACAGCCTATGGCTTTCAAGGTGAAGAACGGGATATCATGCATTTATCATTTGCAGTAGATGCTAATACGCATCATTCGGCTTATCAACACATAAATAAGGCAGATGTTTTTAATGTATCTATCACTCGGGCGAGGTACGAACAGCATATTTATGTTTCTGTTACTAAAGATGATTTACAAGGAGCATCGTTACTGCGTACTTACCTAGAATCAATTAATAGTAATGTTACACTTGAGACAGATGATTCTTCAATGCATGATCAGTTTTTAGAAGAGGTAGCCGAACAGTTAGCTACTTGGGAAATGAGTTTCTGGCGGTCATATCAAATAGCAGGTTTATACATTGACTTGCTTATTAAACGTGGATCTCATTACATCGGAATAGATTTAGTTGGCTACCCCGGAGAAATGACAGACTTTTTTGGTTTAGAGCGATATAGAATTTTACAAAGAGCCGGTGTTCGTGTATTTCCATTACCGTATTCAGATTGGTATTTTGAAAAGGAAGAGACAGGTAAGGCTTTAAAAGGTTTTATTAATAGGTTTGGTAGTGACGCTAGTAATTGATTTAAAAACTGATGCAAATAACAACAACAAAAAGGCTTTCTATAGAATTGGTAACACTTGCAGACAGCAGCTTTTTCTTTAAGTTATTGAATAGTCCCAACTGGTTAGAGTTTATAGGGGATAGAGGCATAAAGAGTGAAGCTGATGCCGTCAATTATATCCAAAAAAATATTATTGATAGTTACAATATACATGGTTATGGTTTCTACAAATTGGTATCACTAGAAAGTAAGATAGCTATTGGAATGTGTGGTTTTAAGAAGCGGGATTACTTAGAAAATGCGGATATTGGTTATGCCATTTTACCTAAGTATGAAGGGCAGGGATATACTTCTGAAGCGGCAAAGGCAATAGTAGATTATGGATTTAACGTACTACAATTAAATCCGATATTAGCGATTACTACTGCCAAAAATACGGCTTCCAAAAACTTACTTAGGAAAATAGGTTTGAAAGAAATCGGGATAATAAAGCCGAATGAAGTGGATGTTGAATTGCTGCTATTTTCAAAAGCTAATCATCTTCAATGCATGAAGTAATAGTTGTATTTCTCTAATTGTATTCAAGTGAATAAGGTTCATCATGCTACCTTTTTATACATCTTATTGAGCTTTATGTAAATTTATGTATGATATAATGCCCTTATTGAAACACTGAATTATGGCCGATTTCAAAAATTATTTGATGAGCATTCTTGTTGGAAAGATTTTTTAATACCAATTATACAATAAGCTTTTATTGCAAAAGAAACAAGAGAAAGAGAGTTTCTACTGTTTAATGCAGAAGAGAGTGACAGTGCTTTAAAAAGATCAATAGTTTATAAAATTGACTCAGAAACTAGCTTAAATATTATATCAATCTTCGGGATAGGGGATGTAAACAAAATTCACAAAGTCTTTGTCTATTACAAATAAGCAGCAAAACTCATCAGGATCTTTATAAGCCGACTTAAAATCTGCGACTTTATCTTCAACTACTAATTTTCTCTGTATAAATTCGTCAAGAAAGGAAAAGTGATAATTCCATTCTAAATCGAGTGCAGTTTCATCTTTGGCAATAAGTAATTGCCCTACTTCAACTTTATTTTTAGCCAATATGAAAATAGGGTATTCGGCAATTTTTCGGGCTTGCAACAGATAAGCAGCTTCTTTTAATGTGTTAGCAACCTTTACAAAATCTTTGGTAATTTCACCTAAATATTTTCCATCAAGTTCAGGGCTATTTTCCATGGTAGTTTATTTGAACTAATTCAGCTAAAAATTAATCTAATAAATGGTTTAGTTTTTTTAAATCATCAGTACCGAGATAGTGTATCACTTGGAAGCCCAACTGTTCTGCGGCAATTACATTTTTTTTACTATCATCTATGAAAATACTTTCCTCCGCTTTAATACCGAAACGTTGCAAAGCTAATTGATAAATTTCAGGATCAGGCTTAATAAGTTTTTCTTCCCCCGACACCAAAATGTCTTCAAAAAGTTGAAAAAATGTATATTTATGCCTTACTAAAGGAAATTTTTCTTGCGACCAGTTGGTAAGGGCAAATATTCTATATTTTTTTTTAGCAACTAGATTTTCCAACATATTTACTGCTTCGGGTAAAGTACCTCTAATGGTTTCTTCCCAGCGAAAATCATAGGCAGTAATCGCCTCTTTATATTCAGGATATTGACTAATAAGCAATTTTGTTCCTTCTTCAAAACTTCTTCCTGCATCTTGTTGAGTGTTCCATTCAGCAGTGCACACATGGTCCAAGAACCAATTCATTTTTTCCTCATTATGGAAGATTTTACTGTAAAGGTACTTAGGGTTCCAGTCCATTAGTACTCCACCTAAATCAAAAATGATGTTTTTAATTTTGTGCATAAATTATTTACTCAAATAACAAAACCTAAATATGTTTTATCTAGGGGCTACTAGTCAAAAAAACTAATAATACTTTACAGTAACAATTTAAAAATCTTAAATTAAGACACTATCATTTTAATTAATTTCCTTTATCACCAAACCACTCTATATAGGTTTTTAAATCTTTATCGCCTCTTCCTGAAAGGTTAATTACCACGGTTTCAGATTGCTTAGCCTTTAACTTAGGAAGGTAAGCTAGCGCATGAGCTGTTTCTATAGCAGGAATAATGCCTTCCATTCTACTACATTCTAAACCTGCATACATTGCCTCCGAATCGGTTATTGAATGATATGTTGCTTTAGCAGTTTCATACAAAAAGGCATGTACCGGACCTATTCCTGGGTAATCTAAACCTGCCGAAACAGAATGGGGCTCGATTACTTGCCCATCTTCAGTTTGGATAACCAGCGAGCGACTGCCGTGCAATACACCTTCCTTACCTAATGCCAAAGTAGCTGCTGTTTTTCCAGTAGTTACTCCAAGTCCTCCTGCTTCTAAACCAATGAGTCTTACTTCAGGATTATCAATAAAATGATAGAATGCACCAATGGCATTGCTACCTCCACCTACACAAGCCAGCACATAATCAGGACTTTCCTTTCCAGTTTTCTCTTTTAATTGTGCTTTTATTTCTGCGCTAATGACTGAATGAAAACGGGCAATCATATCGGGAAATGGATGAGGACCCACTACAGAACCTATAATATAATGCGTTTCTTCAGGGTTATTAATCCAATCGCGCATGGCATCATTAGTAGCATCTTTTAAAGTCTGGCTGCCGCTTAAAGCTTCTACTACCTGTGCACCTAAAAGCTTCATTCTCTCTACATTAGGTCTTTGTCTGGCAACGTCAATTTTACCCATATATACCACACACTCAATGCCCATTAATGCACAAACAGTGGCTGTAGCAACTCCATGCTGCCCGGCACCGGTTTCAGCGATAATTCGTTTTTTACCTAGTTTTTTGGCTAGTAAAATTTGCCCAATCGTATTGTTCACCTTGTGCGCGCCTGTGTGACACAAGTCTTCTCGTTTCAGATAAATTTTTGTTTGGTATTTTTCTGAGAGCCTTGTGGCATAATACAAAGGTGTTGGCCTTCCTACGTAATCTTTCAATAATTCATTAAATTCTTTTTGAAACTCCGGTGCTTCTATAATGGAAAGATAATTGGCTTTTAATTCTTCAATATTTGGGTGTAGCATTTCGGGAATATATGCACCGCCGAATTTACCGTAAAATCCTCTATCACTAACTTGTATCATTGGTTTGCTAGCATTTTTAATAAATGTTTGAAAAATTTATGTCACCACTCTGGGGTGTACTTTTCTTAACTCACTGATGAAATGAGCAGTTTTACTAAAATCTTTTACTGCCGGAGTTTTTTCAAATTTACTATTAATATCTATTGTGTGTAATCCTTTTAATTTTAGTTTTTTTATGATTGATATATGACTCGGGTCAATACCACCACTGAGGAAAAAAGGCTTATTACCGGAATATTTTTCGAGTATAGTCCAATCGAAAGTATAGCCGTTTCCACCGGGGAGTTTTCCTTTTGTATCAAATAAGAAATAATCAACTATATCATTGTATGGATGTAGTGTTTTAAAATCAAAATCTTCAGCTATATTAAAAACTTTTATTAAGGATATATCTCTTGTCTCAAGTCTTTCTTTTAGCAACTGACAAAAAACTGGAGGCTCGACACCATGTAACTGTACTAAATCAAGCTTGTATGTATCAACCCTTTTTTCAATTTCACCTTGAGTGGCATTTACAAATACACCCACTTTCCCTACATACGCTGGAATTAGTTCCATCACTTTAGGAGGCATATCTCCTGCAAAACGACTGGACTTTTCATAAAAGATGAAACCCATATAATCAGGTGGTTCTTCTAAGATTTCTAGGATATTCTTTTCATCCCGCATTCCACAGATTTTAACCTTCATCTTATCTATTTTTCTGTAAAAGCTTAAAAATTAACCAATACCACTGTTAAATTTAATTAGCAAAACTTTGTTATTACCTATCATAAATTTCTCAACACTCAAATTTAATACAGTGGTCATTATTTCTATGACTACTCAATCAAAATAGGTTGGTTTTAGAGGATTTCTTCTAAAATCGAAAAGCATTTGAATTTGAGAGGCAGTTATCCTACCTGTTGATAACTCGGGTAAATTATCCTCTTTAAAAAAGCCTACATCTAAGGTTTCCATCCCTGTTTTTAAATTTCCTCCAGTTTTCTCACACAAGAAAAATAGTTTATAAGCATGATATGGATCAGGAGGATGTGGATGCTTCAGTTTATCGCATACAGCAAGCAATCGTAAAGCCTTTACTTCTAATCCTGCTTCTTCCCATACTTCTTTGCTGACAATTTCAGCTGGTGAGTAATTCACATCCGCCCATCCGCCCGGTAAAGACCATTTTTGATCTTGTTCTTCTTTAATCATTAAAATCTTATCTTCTTCAAATACAACTCCTCTTATATCAACCTTCGGTGTTTGGTAACCTGTTTCATTGGCAAACAAATTGGTTACTTTTTCAACAGGAGTATTGGCGATTTCAGACATGATTTTGGTACTGATATCTCGTAATTCTTGGTAGCGATCAAGGTCGTACATACCTTCAGAATAAGTGAGCCCATTTTGTGCAATTGCTTGAATTCTTCGTGCTACTTCTATCCAATTTAAAGCCATCGGCATTCACAATTTATTTGATCTTTTCAAAGCTAGGTATTTCCACATTAAATGAGAAGTAGCTAAGCCAAAGGGCAATAAATAAATATGAGCTTAAAGCAATTGGTTTTCCAGGTACATAATTTCTTTACCTTCATGTATCCACTTATTTTTTAGCGAATCGGGTATAGGAATTTGTGAGTTAATGAAAGAACCCAATGCTAAATCAGTATCTCCGTCTTTATCGAAATCGCCTTTGTCCATAACCAACCAACGACCATCAATTGCTGCTGAGAGATATTGTGCTACAAACTCCCTATTACCCTTATTTTCAAAATAGATGAAGCCTCTTTCTGGATGATTTTTAAAATCAGGAAAAAAAGCAATCGCAGCGATATCTTGATCTCCATCTTGGTCAAAATCGTATGTCACTGTTTTGGAAGCGCCGTGCATAGGTAGAAAGTCTACCTCTTCAAATTGTAAATTGCCCTTATTTAAGAAAATTCTTATACCATGGTAAGGTTTTAAAATAGAGGAATAGTCAGCATTATCTCCATTGGCATAAATTATATCTTTCTGCCCATCATTGTTCATATCAACCCATTCAAAGTAACTCGACCCATAAACAGGGGGAAATCTTAAAATATTTTTCTCAGTGAATTTGCCATTTCCAGTATTGATAAACGCATAAATACCTTCATCTCCTTGTGCGATCAATGCTAGAATATCATTTTTCCCATCTTGATTAAGATCGGTAATAATGGTTTTACTCGCTCCGGGAATTTGTTTAATAATATGCTCTTTATAGCTGTTTTCTTGCTGTTTTTCTAACCAGATCAGGTTTCCTATTTGGTAACCAAAATTACTGATAACAATATCTTCATCCGCGTCATTATCCAGATCACCCATCGAAAAATACACAGGTCTTTTCAGAGTTTCATGGATTTTTTTAGAAAATCGAGTTGATCTAACTGTAATATTCAGTTTGCTTAGTTTACCAATATTTAAATTATTTGGAAAAATATCTCCGATAGTGAGTACTAAGTAATTTTCTGCCTGCTTTGTGATTCCCACTGGAGAAGACGTGGTGCTTATGGTATGCGAGGTGCTATCAAAATTTTTATTATAGAATTTGATTTCTTGTTGGAAATTACCGATTACAAGCTCATCGTCTTGTTGGAAATGGAGAAGTGTAGTTAGTGGAGGCTCTCCTGGTTTTTTTAAAGGGAAGTGTGCTTGAAAAAGCTTGACACTATTTAAAACATTAGTTGTGGTTGTATCTACTTGGTTTGAGATCAATTGCTCAGGAGCTTCTTCTATGTAATATTGTTGTAACTCTTGCCAGGCAGCTTTGCTCAGTAGCGGTTGTTCGGGAAATATCTTGTATAGCTGGAGCATACTTTTTTCTAAATCGCTCATATTCTTGTAAGCTGCTTCGATGTTTATGCCTAAATGATAACCCATTTGCGGCAATACTTTTTTTGCCCAACTGGTTTTATCGAGTAGTTGCGGTTTGGGAAATAAATGGCAACCTTGGCAATAGGTGAGTGCTAGTTTATGTCCATTGCTTATAATTTCAGTATCTGATGTTATTATGTTATTTCCTATTTTTGAAGTAGTTTTTTTCTCAGTACAAGAAATAGAAAAATACATATTTAGCAATAACCAAAAAAAGATGCCTACTGCCTTTTTCGAATCCCTCATTGCAATGTTTGCTCTCTCGTTTCACCCTGAAAATTAATTACCTGAACATTTGCAGTGTTTCGAGGTATTACCATTTTTCTACTCGATTGAGATAGGTAGGTATTACCATAGTATAGCTCGCTGATACGAGATGTCCCATCTTTAAAGGTGAATACTACTTTGGCATCATCCTTTTTAAAAGATAATACGGTTTGTTGGGTTGGGTTTGAACTTTCAAAACTTAGGAGTTTATCTTTATTTTGACTCGCCAAAATGATATTTTTATTATTAGCATCAAATAATTGCACAAGGGCTTTGGCATCTCCATCCACAAAAAAACCTGTTTTGTTAGATGGTAAGGTTGTAAAATCTCCTCTACCATTTCCTTTTAGAATCAATCCAATCAAAGCATCATACCTACCTGTAAAGACTTCTGTAGCATAACTATTACCCACGAGCACTAAATCTAAATAGCCATCATTATCTATGTCTTGAGGTAATGAGCCGTAAATTGGACCGAATTGCACTTGTAAGGGTAATTTTTTTATATAAAAAGTACCATCTCCTAAATTTTCGATATAGCAACTTGCAAATTCTGTAGCAGCAAATAGCATTGCATCTTGTTTGTCTTCCTCACTAAATAGCTGATCGAAAGTAGTAGTACCATATAAAGAGAACCTTGGATACTTGCGTCGCATGTACTGCATTTGCGAAATAAGATCTTGCAAACTAGGTAAAGGGTAGGCATCTACTTCATCTTCACTATTTTTAAGATAAATGGATAATATAGGATCTATACTATTGCTGTTATCAAAATCTTTGGCAATCATTTTTAATGGTTGAGAGAGACTTGTTTTATAGCGCGTATTTAAGCCTAGATTTCCAGCTACATAATCAATGTCCCCATCATGATCAAAGTCTGCTCCAGTAATACTATTCCACCAACCGGTATTTTCGCCAATCTCACTTTTCTGTGTCACATCTTCGAATTGTGTACCTGTATTTTTCAAAAAAGTCAAAGGCATCCATTCTCCGACAAGTATTAAATCAATTTTATTATCATTATTGAAGTCGGTCCATAATGCATCACTTACCATACCTATTTCATTTAAGGTAGGGCAAACCTGATCGCTTACATCTATAAATTTTCCTCCTTCATTATGCAAAATTTTACTAGAAACCGGTGTAGGATAAGCGCCTGGTTTAACCCTTCCTCCTACAAAAAGATCTAAAAAACCATCACCATCATAGTCCGCTGCTTTGACTGATGCTGTACTAATAAAGCTTTCAGGTATTGCATCATCATCTTTTGTGAACTTACCTTGACCGTCATTTAAATAAAGCGCGTCTTGAAACTCAGGATAATCTCTGAAATATTCGAAGCCGCCGCTACATATATACAAATCAAGATCGCTATCATTATCTGCATCAAAAAGTAATAGTCCGAGATCTTCTTTTTTAGTGTCTGCTTCATTAAAAATAATAGGGGAGGGTTCTTGGAAGCTACCATCAGCCGATTGTAGAAATAGCAAAGCACTTTTACCTACAGGACCTCCCACTATAAAATCTTCTAGTGCGTCACCATTCACATCACCTACCGCCAAGCCAGGTCCCATTTGGGAAAACTTATGTGGAATAGTGCGCTGTAAGTTGAAATCAATTCTATCTACCTCTGAGTGTGTGAAATTTATATTCCTTACAGTATTACTTTTTTGTAAAAATCTTTCAGAAAGGGTAAAAAATGAAAGCCTTTCAGCAGGATTGTTAGTAAGTGTGGCTTCACTTTGCTTAACAACTAATACTTGATTGACTGCTATGTTGCTAATAAGTTGTTCTTTACCATTTGGCCATTGTACTAGTAAGGAATCAATGGTTGTTGTTTCACCTACACCGAAATGTGCAAAGGGTTCAACTGATGAGATATAACCTCGTGTTTGTACATTTTCGTAAAATTGTTTGTTTTCGCCATAAAACAACATCGCTTTAGCCCCAATACTGGCAAGATTAGGTTTTTCCCCTTCAAATTTTAATCTGAGATAATTTTTTTTAGGCTTATTGTCTCCTTCAAGCAATTTGTTTTCATACAAAAAAGGATAATCGTTTATGTTGTTACATACAACATCTAAATCTCCATCATTATCTAGATCGGTATATACTGCGCCATTGGAAAAAGATGGAATTTTCATTCCCCATTCTTCCGTGACATCATCAAATTGTAATGCGCCATTATTTTTATAGGCATAGTTGGATATTTTTACTACAGGAATAGAATCATTGAGAAACATTTTGCTGGCAATGCTTCCTGCGGGGCCTGCACGATACATGGTAAAATCTTTATCAGTTACATCTCGGGGGAAACCATTGGTAATGATTATATCCCTGTTACCATCATTGTCAAAGTCTGCCACGAGCGGCGTCCAGCTCCAATCTGTTTGAAAGATATTGGCATATTGTCCAACTTCACTAAAAGTAGGGTGACCGTTTGGATTTATACCATTGTTTAGTTGCAATGTATTTCTTACTACTTGGTATTGATAACCGTATTTTTCATTATTAATATAATTGATGTATTTACTAGCCCCTAGCATTTGTTTCTGCCTTTCATTGGTTTCGGGTAACATGTCCAGTGCAAAAATATCAACCAGTCCATCATTGTTAATATCAACCACATCGTGCCCCATTGCTGAATGGCTTTGGTGCTTCAAATACGTTTCGAGCTTATTAGAGAAAGTACCGTCTTGGTTATTGATGTACATTAAATCATTAGATAAATAATCATTGGTAATATAGATATCAGGCCAGGTATCGAGATTAATGTCTGTTATTGTAATACCTAATCCAAAACCTTCTATTACAATACCAGCTTCTTTTGAAACATCAGTAAATGTGTTATTTCCATTATTTCTGTAAAGTCTATCATTGTTAATAGAGGTACCATCTGTAATTTTTTTGCGATAACTACCTGGAAGTCTTGTATCAATGACGTTAGTGAGCAGATAAGCATCAAGATCACCGTCTTTATCATAATCAAAAAAAGTGGTTTGTGTAGTATTTCCTGTATCGTCTAGCCCATAACTTTTAGCTAGTTCTTTAAAAATAGGGATGCCCTTATCATTAAGCCCTTGATTGATATATAATAAATTTCTGCGTTTTTCAGGGTCTTTTTCCATAGTGGCAGATATATAAATATCCATCCAGCCATCTTGGTTAATGTCTACGGCCGTTACTCCTGAAGACCAACGTTCTTCACCGGCTACCTGAGCGATTGTGGTTATATCATCAAACTCGAGATTTCCCTTATTCTGGTAAAGACAGTTATTAACCATATTGCCTGTAAAGTACAGGTCTTGTAATTGGTCATTATTAAAGTCAGCCACTGCAATGCCTCCTCCATTATAAATGTATTCTTCTGTTAGAATATTAAAGTCTTCACTTTCAATAATAGTATTAATAAAAGTGATGCCACTCTCTTCCGCAGGAACTAATGTGAAGAGTGTTTTTGGCTTACTGTTGCAGGAAAACAAACTTATAAAAATTAGAAATAAGCGTTTTGAAATCAGTTTTTGCATAAGAAGCATTGTGCGAATACCAAGATTACACTAAATAATAAAATTACTCAGAAGTTGAGAATAAGGAAAGGCTGACCATTAATGGTCAGCCTTTAATAATGGAATTAATCAAATTTTTAATTATATCCCGGGTTTTGAACCAAGATTATTTCACCTGCACCATTGATAAGGTCAAGCTCTCTTTGCGGAAGAGGTAAATATTCATTTACACCAGCAGTGAAGGTAGCACCTACGAGTGGTGAAGCAGATAGGTTAGCATTTTCATGAACCAAATAAGCATTTAAGGTTTCTGCTGCAATGCCCCAACGTACTAAATCAAAGAAACGATGTCCTTCACCAGAAAGCTCTAGTTTTCGCTCAAAGCGTACTGCTTCTCTTGCGACAGCTTGGTCAGTCCAAGCCGCATCATAAGTGCTAATTACGTAATTGGCTGCAGGAGTATCATCAGCTTTTGTAAGTATTGAATTAGCTGCTCGCTCTCTCACGCGGTTTACGAGTGCCCTTGCTGTTTCTAAATTACCCAACGCTACTTCTGCTTCTGCTGCTAATAGTAGTACATCAGCAAATCTGATAATATTATAATTTACGGCTGTATAACCTGGTGTCCATGAACTACCATCATTCTCTGTACCCTCTCCTGCTAGCGAATAAATGAATTTTTTAGGAGAATAAGGACCACCATTAGGTTGATTACGAATCCAAGGCACACCTGGGTGATTTCCCCAATCAAGATAAGGAATACCTCTGCGACCAATAGAATGATCTAGTCTTGGGTCTAAATTACCTGCATCAGGCGTAAAATCTTCAGTTTCTGTAACACCATTGTCACTAACTAAAGCGTTGCCAGCGTCATTATAAGACCCGTCTAGTAAGGGTAAACCATTGGCATCTGTCCTGAAAGAATTAGCTAGATCAAAACTAGGTTGGTTAAATCCGCAACATCCACCTGGTCGTCCGGTACCACCATGTGGGAAGTTTAATACTAAACCAGGGTTAGCGTTCTGAGTAGTTCCAGTATTAGCCGCTGCTTGTGAGGCAAAAACTGACTCTGGACTATTGTCATTGGCCATTCTGAATGCATCTGGGTAATTTGGTAATAAATCATATTTATCACCACTTGCTGTTACTCCGTCAGCGATTACTTGGTCTAGTATAGCTTTGGCTTCAGCAAATTTTTCTTGAAAAATAAATGCTTTTCCTAAGTAAGCACCTGCGGCCCACTTATTGGCTCTACCTGCTTCTGATTGCGTTTCAGGTAGGTTATCAAAAGCAAATTGAAAATCTGCTTCAATAAACTCGTACAAATCTCTATTATTAGGTACTAATTCTTCACCATCCCAAGTTTCATCTACATAAGGAACGTTATTAAAAATCCTTTTTAGAGCAAAATAATAGTGGGCTCTTAAAAAGCGAGTCTCTCCTTCTATTCTTGTTTTAAACTCCGCAGAAACGTCATCACCAACATTGGCTAATATACGCAGAGTGGCATTTGCTCTTGCTATACCCTCAAAGTTAGTACTATAGATTTGCTCAATTGCATCATTAACAGCTTGAGGTTCATAACGCATAATTTCATTTAATTGAGACGCGTCACCCGGATCTGTTCCCTTGTTTGCATCACCGCCAAGTACACCACCCCAAAACCAGTTAGACGCATCAGACCATGAACCTCTTCTACCTAAAAGTGTTGAATAAGAAGCAATTAGGGAAGCCTCCAAGCCTGCTCTGGTTTGAAGCTGATCTTCTGCGAGCGATCCAGGAGGAAGAACCTCCAAGAACTCATCATCATTACAAGCAGTAAAAGAGATGAAGATCATCAATAAGCTTGATAATACTATTTTTGTGATTTTCATATTTATAAGTTTTTTTAAAATATTTGAATATAACTTTAACTAAAAAACAGTGTGTTTAAAATTAGTTTCCCCCAAAGACTAGATTCACACCAAAGTTATAGCTTCTTGTAATAGGGAAATTACCCAAGTCAATTCCGAAATTAGTATCAGCATTACCACCAACACCGGGGTCAAGTCCCTCATAACCTGTAATAGTAAAGAGGTTATTAGCACTTGCAAAAATTCTCATTTTTTGCATATTCAATTTTGCTAACATACTTTTCGGCAGATTGTAGGCTAATGTAATATTTTGCATTCTAAAGAATGAACCATCTTCTACATAAAAAGAATTGGATTGCGTGTTGGTACTGAAATTAGAAACATTTTCAAAAATTGGAATTTCTGCTCCAAGGTTTTGTGGTGTCCAAGAATCTGTTACACGAGAGCTAATAGCCGCACCGGGAAATAATGGATAAAAATCTGTAAATAATTTAGATATATTATATAAATCATTGCCAATAGAAGCAAAAGTATACATTTCTAACTCAAAGTTCTTATAAGAGAGTTTCACGTTGATACCTCCTGTAAAGTCAGGGATTGGATTACCGATAAATGTTCTATCATCTGCGTTGATCTGACCATCTGGTTGTCCGGTAAAATTGCCATTTTCATCGCGACCATTAATATCTCTGAATTTGAAGCGCCCTGGAGCAGCTCCGGTCTGGGTTGCGTGGGCGTCTATATCTGCTTGATCTCTAAACAAGCCTTCTACGTCATAACCAAAGAAAGAAGATAGCGGTTGACCAGCTTGATTTCTAATAGGGCGAATTCCTCTGTAGGCAGGACCAGACTCGAAGAAAGGTACACCTTGAGCGACTTCGGTAACTTCATTATCGAGAAAGCTTCCATTAAATGTGAGTTCGTAATCAATTGTACTGATTTTACCCTTTGTTACTATTTTTAAATCTATACCTTGATTTCTCATACCTGCAATATTTACAAAAGGTACATCGGCCTCTGGACCATTTTGTACCGATCTATCTAAGTTAAATAATAGATCTTCATTGTCTTTTCTCCAGAAATCTAAGATGACATCTATCTTATCATTAAATAAACGAGCATCAATACCAATATTTGTAGTAATGGCCCTTTCCCATTGTGCTGCAGGATTTCCGATTCGGCTCCTAAAGAAGCCTTGTACTGCACTGCCATTGGTACCACCAATGTCATAAGTAGATTCATTTAAACTCGTAGAAAATAAGCTAAATTGGTTGTTAGGATCAACACTATTTGAGTTGCCCATAACTCCCCAACCAGCTCGGATTTTTAAATCTTCCAACCAGGAAATACCACTCATAAATTCCTCTGAAGATATTCGCCAAGCGGCGGAAAAAGCAGGAAAAGTACCTGTACGATTTTCAGCTCCAAAACGAGAAGATGCATCCCTTCTTAATACAGCGGAAAATATATATTTATCATTATAATCATAATTGAACCTGCCAAAATAAGAAGAGAAACGTACTCCCCTAGAAAGGAATCCATTTACTACTTGGTTATTTACAGTACTCAAAGTCACAAAGCCTGGATCTTGAGAGAATGGGTTAATACCAGAACCACTTAAGCCTCTCCCTGAACCTCCTTGAAACTGATTAGGAGCCACATCCAAAGCTTCTTGACCCAACAAAACGCCTATTTTATGTAAGCCACCAATCGTCTTTTTATAATTTACTGTATTGGTAAAAGTCCATTCAGTAAAGTAATTTGAAAATTGACTAAAGCCGAATGAAGAATTATTTTCTGAATTTTCATATTGCCTTCTGGTATAGTTAATACCATTTATTTGAATGTATCTACCACCCATACTGGTTCTAAATACCAAGTCTTCTATTGGTTCAGCTTCAAGGTAAATATTTCCAAATGCCTGAGCCTGAAAAATTTTATCATTTTGATCTCCATCTAAAGCAGCCACCGGATTACGACCATTATTAAAACCGGCAGCTGTAGTACCTGCATAACCACCAAATTCATCATATACCGGAATAATTGTGGGCATTCTAGAAGCAGTGAGAATTACGTTTTCATCATCTGCTGAACCAATGCCCCCGTCAGCACCTAATACATCTGCTGATCTATAAGAAGCTTGAAAGTTTTCGCCAATTCGTAATTTACCGGGAATTAAATCAAACTCTGAGTTTGCACGGATAGAATAACGTTGAAAGTCTTGGTGTAATAAGATGCCATCTTGTTCTTGTACGCCTAAACTTACATAGTAGCGACTCGCTTCTGTACCACCAGAAATGCCTATTGTATGACGGGTAAGCATGGCAGTACGTGTTATAGCATCATACCAATCAGTACCTGCTAAATTGGGTCTGATTACTTGGTATATATCTCCAGCTTCAGGGTCGATATTATATAACTCTCTGGCTTCATTCAGATCGATATCGCCAATTACTCCATTTTCATTACCTACTTTTAGGAAATCAGGAATAACCGGAGTAGCGCCTGTACCAAACTGGGGATGATTAAACTCAGGAGTTACTCCATTATTAATAGCTGCATTGCGTATAGCATTCCAAGTCCATTCTGCAAATGGTTGTGGCGCTAACATTTCAACTCCTTGTCCAGGTGTAGTAAATCCAATCAATCCGTCGTAAGAAACCTGCATATTTCGTTTTTCTTTCTTACCCTGTTTGGTAGTAAATACAATTACACCTGCAGCAGCACGTGCTCCATAAATAGACGCAGCAGCAGCATCTTTTAATACAGTTGTACTTTCAATGTCATCAGGATTTAAGAATTCAGTTGTTTGAACAGGAACTCCATCTACTACATACAATGGGCTATTATCTCCAAAAGAACCGAAACCACGTACACGCACTTGACTAGTAGTACCTGGTTGACCATTGGTGATTACCGTTACACCTGCTACACGTCCTTGTAATTGTTGCTCTACGTTCCCGGAAGGAATCGCTTGTAAGTCTTTAGCCTTCACAGTAGACACTGAGCCGGTAGTTTCTCTACGTGAATCTACCGAGTAACCTGTTACAATTATCTCTTCCAGTTCTTCTGCATCGGGCGCTAAACCTATATCAATTGTTGATTGATTGCCCACTTGAATTTCCTGCTCTGAAAAGCCAATAAAACTAAATTTAAGTACTTGGTCGCTACTGGCATTAATCGAATACTTACCATCAATATCAGAAATAGTACCTGTTGTTGTACCTACAATAATGATACTTACACCGGGAAGCGGTTCCCCATCTTCTGTTGAAGTAATAGTACCATTGATTGTACGCTGATCTGGATTTTCACCATTTAAATCTTGATTGCTCTGGCTACTGAGTGCCAGAACAGGCGTGTTGTTATTTTGGGCATTAAGAGACAAGCTTGCAAAAAATAGCATAGCTATTAGCAAAAGCTTGCTTTGCCTAAAGTAAATTTTCACTTTCATAATATGATTTTAGTGGTTATAAAAAAAATAAACGTAAGTGCATAGAGTCAATAATCCATATTGGATTGACTCAATCTATATTAATTGACTGTAGATTCTCTAAGAAAAAAAGCTAAAGAAAAAGCGCTTTATGAGGGGTAAAAGAAGGCTCTTTGGACTTCTGATATTGTTGTAGTTTTTTTTTCATTTTCATAATAGTTTAAGTTAGTTTTTCACACTAATTGTGTATATATTATACAGCTAATTACATGTGAACATTACCAATTTGTGGTTCATTATATTTCTAAATTTCAATATCTCATTTATAAAAAGCAAAAAAATAATTTAATTTTTTTTTTAAATTAATGTGTGTGTGCCTGCACAAGT
>JBCDJE010000013.1:0-16909 GCA_038748185.1 Bacteroidota bacterium | reverse complement strand
TTTTTTTCAAGCCTTTTATTAAAATGGGAACCCATCCTAATATTGGAATGAAGTAAAAGAAAACAAAAGGGTTTTTAAAAAGGAGTGTAAATAAACTAAGCCAATTTAGTTTTAAGGTAAAGCCTGTAGTACCATATTTTTTGTACTTTCTGTAGAATTCACTAAACATTAAAGGCCAACCTGGTGGAAGTAAAAAAGGTAGTTTTGAAAAATTGTTCATTAACGAACCAAAAAAGCTATTAAATTGATAGGGTTTTTTTCCATAAATTTTCACATTTTCAGATAGTTCACTCTGCATAAGTGTATGCACTTTATCTCTTAATGTTGTAATCTCCAATTGTGTATATTCTCTATAAGGCTTTTCCTCAATCATAGTACTTGGGTCTATCCGTTTGCCTCTTATAAAAAACAGCTTGGCGGGGAGTGCTATATAAAATAACCAAGGTTGCAATAGCAAAAAAATAGTTAGCCAACCGAGTGGGAGAAAGGGAATGCCGAGTTTGTTAATTAATCTATCTGTTAAAGGATGTGTGTAGTGATAAGGGTTGATATACTCTCCATTAATTGTATATACCGGAATTATATCAGTTTTATATTTCAAGCTCATCCTTATAAAAGAAGTTGCCATGCGTTGAATGCGGTAACGATGCTGAAAGCCTTTCCCGATGCCTGGTACGCCTTCGGGATACATGAGCAGATTATAGTTTTTGTACTGCATCATGGTTTCGAAATTGAGCATATTTGCATCAATGCTACTCATTTTTTTCCAAAAATTAGGAATGAGAAAGGGATTCATTAGCGTTGATTGAGAAAGCATGGGTGCTGTTAACGGGCGGGGGGATTGTGTTTGGTAATGCCATCTTTTAAAAAGCCCTGATAGGAAAATAATGGCATCCCATGGGAAAGCCATACCTGAATGATTACCTGCAAAAATAATTGGGTGTTCTGTTACCTTTCTCTCCGGTAATTCTTCAAAACCAATATATTCTGCCCGAAAATAATCTTTTGTTAATAAATCAATTACCTCTTCATTAAACTTAATTGCGAAAGGCAAATCCATGTATTCATCATAGATATACTTATTGGCGTCAATAGCCAGTTGAAGGGCAGACTCATCAAGCTGTTTAATATCTATTTTTACCTTCCCGTTTTTCATGAAATTGTACCTTAATCCTGTTTTAAAGGGTTTTATTTAGCTTCTCAGTATTATAAATAAGTTTGTATTTTTCTGGCATTGTAAATTACTCAATTAAAGTTAACCAGCTTAATGGGCTTTATATCGATTTTTTGCCAAACATTCTCTCTTGTATAAGGATCACTTTTTAGCCATTTTTGCAAAGCTACCTCATTTTCAAACTGCATATAAAGGGTAGAACCGATCATTTTTCCTGCTTCATTGAGTATGGCACCGCCTGCTATAAAATTACCTTGCTCTTGCAATAACTTGGCATTGGTAAGATGAGCTGTTCTAGCTTTCATTCTTCTGTCAAGTGCTTTTTCATCTGTCCCATCTAAAGCAGTAATGAGAAATTCCATATTAATATCTAATTGAAATTGAAATAAGTGATAATTTACACTTATTTAGTAAAATATTAACCTCTTTTTCAAATTAATAGCAAATATTGGAATCACTTGGAAGGCACATTATTGCAGAGCTATATGATTGCCACCCTGAAAAAACAGATGATGTCATGTTTGTTCAGATGGCTATGGAAGCAGCTGCACTAGAAGCAGGGGCTACTATTATTAATACAACTTTTCATCATTTTGCTCCTTTTGGTGTTTCAGGTGTAATCGTTATCCAAGAGAGCCATCTTTCTATTCATACTTGGCCTGAATATGGGTTTGCTTCAGTTGATATTTTCACCTGTGGTGAAACTGTGAATCCTTGGAAAGCCGCTGAAGTCTTGGCAAAAAGGTTAGGTGCAAAACACCATTCCGCAGTTGAAATGCGTCGTGGGCAAAAGGAAATGCTAAAAAGGCAAGATTATCAAGCCAATAGAATTTATCCAAATAAACAAACAAAGAGTGAGACCAATAGAGAGGTATGGTTTACAGAACGTTCAGAAGATTATGCGTTTTCAGTAAAGCACCAAGGGGATTTACTATTTAGAAAAAAATCAGTCTTCCAAAGAGTAGATGTTTACCAAACAGCTGTATTTGGTAAAATGTTGGTATTAGATGGCGTGATTGTACTTACTGAAAATGATGGGTTTGTCTATCATGAAATGATTACACACATAGCCGTTTTAGGTCATTCAAAACCTGCCAACATTTTAGTTTTGGGCGGGGGAGATGGTGCTGTAGTGAAAGAACTTCTAAAGCATGAAGAAATAGAAAGTATTACGGTTTTAGAAATAGATAAAGAGGTAAAAGAAGTATCCAAACGCTTTTTTCCTGATTTGTATCAGGCTTTTGAATCAGATAAAGTCACACTTCACATTGGAGATGTTGCAGATTACTTAATGAAATTCTCCACATCTAGTTTCGATTTAATTATTGATGATTTACAAAGTCCTATTGAAAGAGGGGAGATTAATGAAACAACCTATGGTTATCTGAAAAATGTTGTTAAACTTCTTTCACCAGAAGGTGTATTGGTTACTTCTGTTGGAGCGCCAAATCTAAATAAACAACAGTTCAGACAGCGATATAAATTTCTCGAAAAAATTTTTGGTGTTGGAAAATCTACTTGTTACTTAGCGAGTATACCTACTTACCCTACAGGTTTATGGAGTTTTGTTGTCTGTAGTAAAAATGGGAAGCTGAATATTGTGCCGGATAATAAAAGACAAGATAAATTAATTAGTCAAAATCAATTTCAATATTACAGCAAGGAAATACATGAAGCCGCTTTTGCTTTACCTGTTTATGTAAAAAAAATGCTGGAGTAATCTCATACATTATCCCATTCTTTAACTCCTGAGTGTTTTATTAATTTGTTGAATAGCTCATCGGGATTGAAAGGCTTACTTACAAAGTCATTCATACCGCTTTCATAAACTTGATGTTTTACTTCGTCTATTGCAGTTGCAGTTAGTGCAATGATGGGTATCTGTTTAAAATAGGAATCTTGCATACTTCTAATCCTGTTGGAAGTATCAAAGCCATCTATTCCTGGCATATTAAGATCCATAAGTACAATGTGGTAGGTTTTATTGATTATTTTTTCAAGCGCCTCTTCACCGCTTTCAGCTATATCCATTGTAGCACCCCAATTTTCTAGGAATTGCTGAGCAACCAGTTGATTCATTTCATGATCGTCTACCAATAGAACATGAAGGTCTTCAATAGTATGCTTTTCTGTGGATATTAAGCTGGGGTTATTGGCCTCAACATTATGATCAGACAATTCAAAGCTTAGACTGAAACTAAATGTAGTGCCACTTCCCACTTTACTTTCTACTGATATTTCACCACCTTGTAATTCTATTAACTGCCTAGAGATTGATAACCCAAGACCGGTTCCTCCATACAAGCGAGTAGTATTAGATTGTGCCTGTGAAAAACGTTCAAATATAACTTCCAATTTATCTTCAGGAATGCCAATCCCTGTATCTGTGACTGTAAAAAGTAATTGAACAGCTTTTTCACTTATTTGTTCGACTTCAGCTTTAACAGTTACACCACCTTCTTCGGTAAACTTAATAGCATTGTTTATCAGGTTAGTAAGTACTTGATTGAGTCTTGTCTGATCGCCAATCAATACATGGGGTATTTTTTCAGATAAAGTACACGACAATGAGATATCTTTTTTATCAGCAATTACTCCAAGAGATTTTTCTAATCCTTGAAATATATCTTTGAATACTATTTCGGTTTTTTCAAATGCTATTTTCCCAGATTCAATTTTGCTTAAGTCGAGTATATCATTGATAAGCGCCAGTAATGTATTGGCTGAGAACTTTAAGGCTTTCAGGTTTTCCATTTGGCTGGACTTGGGATTAGTATTGAGTAGCAATTGTGTAAGTCCAACTACTGCATTCATAGGCGTTCTGATTTCATGACTGATAGTAGAGAGAAATTCTTGTTTTACCTGAGCTGCTTTTTCTGCTTTATCTTTCGCTATTTTGAGCATTTCCTCATTTTCCTTCTTCTGGCTAATATCGCTTTCAATAGCAATGAATTTTATTACTTCACCATTCATATTCCGAATAGGTTGTACTTCGAGCCTTATCCAATATTGCTTACCCGACTTAGTATAATTGATCACATCAGTTGTAAAACCTTGTCCTTTTTTTAATTTCTCACTCATGAAACTTACTGTTTCAAGATTGGTGTCTTTTCCTTGTAATACTTCTCCAGGTTTTTGCCCAATTACTTCGTTTAATGTATACTCCGTGATGCGTTCAAAACTGGCATTTACCCACTCTATCTTGCCAAGCTCGTTGCAAATCACTACAGCATTATCAGTTTTATTGGCGATTAGCGCCATTTTCTCAAGTTCTTCTTGGTTTCTTTTTAGTTTTAATTCTGTGCTTTTCCTTTCCTCAATTTCATCTTCTAGTTCTACTGTGAGTTTTTTTAAATCAACTAAGCTCAGGTTTAATTTTTCATTGGTATCGGCAAGTTTAGCCTGGTTTTTAAATAATTTTTCTTCTGTAGCATTCCTTTCTTCAACTTCCTCTGAAAGTGTTTGAGTCATTTCTTCCAGTTGAATAACACTATCGTTGAGGGATTTATTAACCTCAGATAATTCTTTATAAGCTTTTTTGGACTTATTATGCAGAGGCTTCAAAATAAAGAACCAAATACAAGCTACAACAAGTAGTGCAGAGACTGCTAAAGTAAATTCTATTTTCTCTATTTGGCTAATTTTATCCTTTGCCTCCTTTTCAAATGCATTTACAATCAAGTCCATGGTTCTCAAAAAAATGCCTTCGTGAGATAGGGCTTTTATTTCTGCTTTGGCTAAAACCAGACTGTCGTTAGGGTTTTCGAGTATTAAACTAGCGGCTGAAACCAGACCATTATATTCAGGTTCTATTAACTGAAAAAGATCAAGGATATGTTCTATTTCGCAAGGAGGCAGTTGTAAACTATCATCTCCAAATTGTAACCCATAGTGTGCTTTTTTGAAAGAGGAAAGGATTGTTTGAAGTTGGATAATATTTTCCTCGTTACTTTTTTCACTTCTCGTTAGCAGAATACATTTAATGATTTTTTGACTCAACATTCGTTGCCTTCCAGAGATATTGATGATTTTAGCATCGCTTTCCTGATTTTGTACGGCTATATGAATTAGTCCTATAATAGAAAGGATAAGAATAAAGATGATACTCAAAGTCCCTAGATACAAGTAGCTATTTTTTTTCATAGAATTTATTTTGGACTTGATACTGAGGGTAAGTTATTAAAAATAAAATTCTTTCAACTAGAAGTAGGATGCCAAAAAACGGTATCTTATTCTGGATAGATGTAAACGCTATTCCTTATTTTGAATTTTAGTGTTTTATTACAAGTTTTTAACAAAAAAAAGGCTATAATAGTACACATATCTACTACCATAGCCTATATAATTTCAAATTTATAATCAGAGATCTGCCTTAGCTGTAACAGTCTTTATATTATCTTTTGGGTTTCTATCAATAAGCTTGTGAATAGGATCTATACCTACTTTTTTAGGTATATCTGATACCTCTATGGTAAAAGTTTGTGTTTCCGTATCGATAAAGTGCTTTTTTAGGTAAAGCAATGTATCCTTTTCCATACTACCCTCTCCGTAAATGCCAATATCTATCCAGTCATTTAGTGCTATAGAGGTTTCTATACCAAGACTGTCAGCAACTAATTTTTTGGAAGCTACTGTCATTTGTACTTGGTATTTGTCCTTGGTTATTTCCACATATTCAGCTTTATCTATCTTGTTTTCATAAAGCACAATTTTTTCAAATAAATCAGTTACCACATACTGTAAACTGTCAGGCGTTACTTTGCGGATGTATCCCAGTAAATCAATAGTAGTTGGAAATCTTCCTTTAATGGGTTGCCCATCGAAAATGTTCCAATCTTTAATGAAACGACTTAATGCTACATTAATACTATCTTCTCCAATGTAATCTTGTAAAGCATAAAAATTTACTGCTCCCTTTCCATAATGGATGTATTGCTGATTTTCCACTGTTGCCAAAGGCATTTCTCTTTTGGTTTCAGTGCTTCTGCCTGAGAGATAACGTTGTAGCTCCTCTTTTAAAAATTGCTGTATTTTCTCTTCAGAATACACTTGTTTCATTACCATTAATGCCGAATATTGAGAAAGAGATTCAATAATCACCTGGCTTCCTTGTACATTGGCTGCCATGACTTGATGTGCCCACCACTGATGTGCCAGTTCGTGAGCCGTTACATAGAATGCTACATCCACATCGTCTTCATCATCTATTTCCAGCATAAAGCCTATCCCTTCTGAAAAAGGAACTGTATTGGCAAATGACTGAGCAAAGGTAGCATAGCGTGGAAACTCCAAAATACGCATCTGATTGTATTGGTATGGGCTGAAGTTTTTTGAAAAATAGTCAAAAGAAAGCTTCATGGCATTCATCATACGATCTAAGTTAAATTCATGTCCTTTATGGTAATAAATTTCCAGATTAACTAAACCTCCCAGTGAGTCGTGTTCAGGCTTCCAAGTATCTCGCATTACTTCATAATCTGCTGATAAGATAGAGTAAAAGTTAAACATGGGTTTATCCATTTTGTAATGGAAGAAGTGGCGGTTGTCTTCAACCCAATCCTTTTGTAAATACCCGGGAGCAAGAGCAATTTGTCCGGTATCCGTGGAAATCAGTACCTCAAAATTTATTTGATCCCCATCATCACCTAGAATCCCATTTACCAGTTCACGTTCATCATCTCGTTCAGCAAGTCTTTGCTTTGGAGGGAGATCGTAATCTTTGCGATCATTATCATCCACCAGTTCAAAACCATTATTGTAGCCAAGTGAAGGAAAATGATTGCTGTTAAAGAAAGTACCATTGAAAACTACATTGGTATTAGAACCGCTTTCTACAAAGCCCTTGGTGGTAAACGATTGTTTGAATGTCATTTTAACAGTATCGTCAGGTTGTAAAGGGGAGCTTAGCTGGTGTATGTAGTATTTGTAATCTTCAAAAGATTTTGTAATAGTAGAACCTGTTTCAAATGCCAAATATTCCATATTAAACTGTTTATCTACGTTCAATTGCAGATGAATATCTGATATTGCCTGATCAGATTTATTGGCTAGTAAGAAATACCCTTCTGCCACATAATCTCTTGTTTTAGGGTGAAGGTCTATTTGTAGGTTTACATCTACAATTTTAGGCTGGGTGAGGTACTCAAATTTCTTAAGGTTTTTTTCATAGTCTGCTTGCGACTTTTCGATTGCTTCTGAATTATTGTATTCGTTTAAAACATTGGTATTATAATAAATATAGCAGCCTGATAACCCGAAGGTGAGAAAGCAGAAGATACCTAAAGTGAGTAAAGGTTTTGAAAGCCGTAGTTTTCCTATTTTCCAGCGTGTTTTCATTATTGCTTCAGACCCCCTTACTGAAAAGATTACGGCAATCACAAATAGTAAAATGGAGAATCCTAGCCAATAAATATTAAACCAAGAAAAGGCGATAGGAAAATGCCCATATCCATTCATATCAGAATAAGTGCCCAAACTTCCACTACCAAATTGTAAAAGTCCATGTTCTATTCCTGCTGTTTCAAGTACCGCGGTTATAATGAAAAAGGAAATCATTACGGCATGCCCTACAAATTTTTGATTTACCATCACCTGAACAAAAAATGCCAGTAGGGTAAATAATATTAAAAAAGGGAATGTAGATGAAAATGTCCGAGAAAGATATAAACCTAATTCATAATGATAGTAACCTTTTATGGTTTGAATAGCTATGCCTGTAAAAATCAAAACAATGATGATGACTATATAGGTAAAGATTAATCCAAAGAATTTGCTTACCAGATTCACAAAATCAGGAACGGGCATCGCATCAAAAATCAGATTCATTTTTACATCTCTTTCTTTCCATATCAACTCGCCAGAATAAAAAACTATAATGATCAAAAAGAAGAGATTAAATCCTTGTATTTGCTCCAGTATCAAGTAGGTGGTGGGGAAAGTGTTTGTCCCAAATACCCTTCCCATGTAAATGGAATTAATACACAAAATAGCAATTCCGCAAAAGACAATTCCTAAGAAAGGAATGTCTTTTAAAACGGAGGAAAAATAGAATTTAATTTGCGTAAAAAGTTGTTTTATGTTAGCTGCTAGATTGAGGTATATGCCGGTTGTCGGAATAGGAATATCAGCATTGCTTTTTGTCCTTTTTACTTCTTGTGCCTTTTTCTTGAAGAATGTATTTCGCACCACATTAAAACTGAAACCAAAATAGGTAATTATTAAAGTAACAATACCGACTGTTACCCATATAAGTCTATTGTATAAAGGGATGCTTTCAAGGGGAACTACTTGTGTATTTTGTTCAGAAACCGTCCAATATTGTGTGGTAATGTCGATTGTTCGTACAGCAAAGGGGTCAAATAAGGCAGCTAAATCTCTGTTTTCTACATCTCTGGTTAAAATTAATCCTACTTGATAGAAAACAAACAGTAGTACCCATTGAGTGTAGATGACAATCGTTTTACGGCTTAATGAGCCTACAGCAAAGAAAATAGCACCAGTAAAAAATACATTGGGGATAACAAAAAAGAAGTACGGCTGCAGGTAATTCCAAAAATTGAAAGGCAGTAATTTATCTGCATCACGCCAGGGCATAAATTCTCCTAACATAAAACCTAAAGGCACCCCCGTGAAAATGAGCAAAGCAATGAGTAACGCTCCCAGAAATCTACCAAAAAGATAGTCTCCTTTGGTAATAGGATTGGTAAACATCAACGATTCGGTTTTATGTTCGAAATCTCGTAATACAGCCACTCCCGTAATTGCAGAGGTAATCATCATCATCACCGCAGAAAGGATAACCATCATGGTGGCAATGGTAACCGGAGCATTTTCTTTTACTAATCCTGAGCCACCACCAATTTGTACCACATCGCTTGACATAGCACCGAAAGCAAGTAAAAATAAAATGATGAAATAGATATATGTTGCAGGACGATTTTTACGATACTGTAGTTCAAATTTAAATATCTCGTACCACATGTTTTTATATTTGATATGTATGGAGAATAGGAATAAAAATCAGGAAATATTACTTAGGCTGCCTGTACGGCTTTCTTGCCAAATATGTAAGAAAAATACACATCTTCAAGGTCAGCCTCAACTGCCTGAAAGCTGTTATCAGGTTGATTTTCGCTAAATACATGGATGAGTGGTTTACCGGCAATCATTTTTTCTGTAATTACAGTGTATTGATTGCGATAACTTTCCAGTTCGGTTTTTTCAATAGTTTTTCGCCAGACCCTCCCCGCAATTTCATCAATAGCCTTTAATGGATTACCTTCTAGTAAAACTTCGCCTTTGTTAATGATTGCCATATTCGTACAAAGCTCTTTTACATCATCCACTATGTGTGTGGATAAGATAACTACTGTATTTTCTCCTAACTCGCTTAGTAAGTTATGAAACCGGTTTCTTTCGGCAGGATCAAGCCCAGCAGTAGGTTCATCTACAATGATTAGTTTAGGATTTGATAACAACGCTTGAGCAATACCAAATCTTTGTTTCATTCCACCGGAATACCCGCCTAAGTTTTTCTTTCTGGCATCGTATAAATTGGTCTTATGTAATAAGGCTTTGACGAGTTCTTTGCGCTCTTTATTTTTGGTAATACCTTTTAAAACAGCTAAGTGATCTAGCAAAACCTCAGCAGAAATTTTGGGATAGACGCCAAATTCTTGTGGGAGATATCCCAAAATTTTTCTTATTTCTTCTTTTTGCGTGAGTACATCGAGGTTATCGAAAGTGATGTTGCCACTATCAGGTTCTTGTAAAGTGGCGATGGTGCGCATTAAACTAGATTTTCCGGCACCATTAGGACCTAGTAAACCAAACATGCCACTGCCTATGTTGAGTGTTACATTTTTGAGTGCTTGTACACCATTAGCATACGTTTTAGAGAGATTGGTAATTTTTAGTTCCATTTATGCTTCTTTGTGTTTACAAATTTCTACTCTTAAATTATAAAATACTTATATGGATTGCTTTTATTTTCAAAAATTACGTAAGTGGAAATTTTTCTTACTGAATGGTTTAATTATCTCATTAGTAACAAGAGCTGTATAGTTTATTACAGTTCTTTGTGAGAAATACCAATCTCTTATTAAGCTTCTTGTCAGTTACAGGAATGCGTATTGTATTTATCGTTTTCTATTGAATTTTTCTTTAACTTATTTTCAATTCGAAATCTGCCGAACTACCCTACAGGGTATTTGTTATAACTATATAGTAACTTTCATCATTTTTCTGAATGCAACTATGAGAAATTCTCACATTTTAAGTCTATTTGTTGCTGCATTATTTATTACACAATGTAGCAAGATTGAGTACAATAATGTACAAACAAAATACACTAATGCATCTGCCAAAGGATTTAACGACTATTGGTATAAGGGATTAGCAGAATTAAACAGTTTTGACCTGGAGCAGGTGCGCTATGGTCAAGTACATAAAGGGGAAGCCATACTCATTTTTGTTACTGAAGATTTTTCCAAAAGTAAGCAGGTAAAGCTAGATAATCCATCAGCCAATACTGAAGACAGTATAAAAGTACTTAAACTGAATTTTACTAAAAATTTCCTAACAGGTATCTATCCTTATTCATTAATGATGAGTGTTTTTACACCTGTAAACCAGCAAAAATTTCCACATACACTTAAAGTAAGTACTACTGCACAAGACTGGTGTGGCCATGCATTTTCCCAGTTGAATTATCAGAAAAATGGGTTTCAATTTATGGGAAATTCTTATTTCGAATCGGAAGGAGACCAACAGTATAAAATTAAAAAAGCCCTTTTAGAAGATGAGCTTTGGAACATGATCCGATTAAATCCGGAAAATCTACCTAAAGGCGACATAGAAATTATTCCAGGGTCTTTCTTCTCAAGACTGAGGCATCGTAAGACAGAGATTGTGAAAGCAAAAGCTACGCTTACTGAAACAGACGATGCTTTACACACCTACACGCTGGATTATCCTGCGTTAAATAGACAACTTTCTATCACTTTTCAAAAAGATTTCCCACACCAAGTGACTGCTTTTGAAGAAACGCATATGAGTAGCTATGGGGCAAATGCTCAGCAATTGACAACACGGGCTACCAGAAAAGAAACCATTATGCTCGATTATTGGAATAAACACTTTAACCAAGATCGCAAATACCGACAAGATTTAGGGTTGGGGATGTGATATTATTGTTGAGTTAGACT
The DNA here is from genome assembly GCA_038748185.1 of Bacteroidota bacterium. Lineage (GTDB taxonomy): Bacteria > Bacteroidota > Bacteroidia > Cytophagales > Flammeovirgaceae > Chondrinema. The sequence goes on along the minus strand of JBCDJE010000013.1, from coordinate 5,530 downwards.
AATCTCAACCATTTCAAGTAAATAGGAAGCTTACTTCAAAAAGTAGATAATTACTATTGTAATTACTCCTACCAAAAAAGTATTCACCATCAATTCAACTATTCTTCTTTTGGGGTGATGTTCGAATAATTTTACTATAATATGAGATAGCTTCTTGTATGAAAAACATATGATTGTGATATTTATCAATAATAAGCATCCGGAAAATATACGCATATGCAACAAAAAGCCATAGGCATTATTGATTAAGACAACAGCTAGCAATGTGGGTAGAAGTAATATTGCCCCAATTAATTTAGTGCGAGTGAAAAGGAGCATCACTCCTGGTACAAACTCTAGAAAGCCCAATATAATTGAAAACCATGAAGAAAACTCAAGGAATGCCCAAGTGAGTGTGACGCCTTCTAATTCTTTTAATGGAAGGTCATAAACGGATGGAGGAAGTTCAAACTGAATTTTGAAAATTTTAATCAAACCATAAGCCACCATTATAAGACCTAGTAAATATCGAAGAAATACTTCTGTTAATGCTCTGGTGATCATTATTTTTGGAAAAGGTCTAACTTTAACGTTTTGTCTTTTAGTTTGAGCTTTGTATGTTGAATTAAAAGGTAAACTCAATATTCACAATATTCTTGGTTTTTGAGCTACTTTTAAATATATAATTGTGTCTATCTATTTCTTAAATAGTTATTTTTTGTATCTCTGCTAATAGGAGTTTTATCAAATTATGGTTTTCATAATCCTAATTCTCTTGCCTCGTCTCTACTTAGCCTTAATTCATCGGCAATTTTCCGTAAATCGGGTCGAGTGGGAATGTAGACAAGTATAAGAGCCAAAAAAAAGACCAAAGTAATTTTATTGGCTGTAAGCATAAACAGGATAATATTTAAAATATTAGCGCCCTCAATAATTCCCCATTGTACTAGCGAAGCCGAAGTATACGCTTTAAGTTTTTCTGCTAAGTGTCTTTTAGTGGCTGCAGTAGCTACTAATTTGGGTTTTAATATATATACAGCACCAATAGCCATAATGCTAAATAATACTGAGACGTATACCAACAAGTCATTTTCACTTGCTTCAACTCCATTAGCTAAACCATAAATAAAATAAGCTACTGCGGCAAAAAGTGTCTGCCCAAATAGTAAGGCAAAAAATAAAATCCTGAGTGTAAAGAAGAATTGTTTAGATGGCATCAGATGAAAAATAAAAGTATACTTTAAGATAAAACAATATTCTATAATAAGGAGAGGTATAGCGAGGAAAGATAAATTTTTATTTGCTATCTCTGAAGTAGCGATATATACCAAATAAACATATTACAGGTTTTGTAACATATTTGTAATAGTTAATGTAAGCATTATCTATAAAAATTTGCTACTTTTGCGCCCTTAAATTTTGACCTAATTTATGGAAAAACAAGCCCTTAGAAATATAGCGATTATTGCCCACGTTGATCATGGAAAAACTACACTAGTTGATAAAATCCTTCATGAGAGTCAACTGTTTAGAGAAAATCAAGAGATGGGGGAGCTCATACTAGATAGTAATGACTTGGAAAGAGAGCGAGGTATTACTATTCTGTCTAAAAATGTTTCCATAAACTATAAAGGTACCAAAATTAACATTATTGATACACCTGGTCACGCCGATTTTGGTGGTGAAGTAGAGCGTGTACTCAAAATGGCTGATGGTGTTTTATTGCTAGTTGATGCTTTTGAAGGACCGATGCCACAAACACGTTATGTATTACAAAAGGCAATTGAATTAGGTTTAAAACCCATTGTAGTAATTAATAAGGTTGATAAGCAAAACTGCCGCCCTGACGAAGTACATGAAGCGGTATTTGATTTGATGTTTAATTTGAATGCCAGTGAAGAGCAGTTAGACTTCCCTACTGCTTATGGTTCAGCCAAACAAGGTTGGATGTCGGATGATTGGCAAAAACCTACAGAAGATATAACTGCCTTGTTAGATATGGTAGTAGAACATATTCCTGCTCCTGACTATAGAGAAGGTACTGTACAGTTGCAAATAACTAGTATTGATTATTCCTCTTATGTAGGGCGAATTGCTATTGGGAGAGTTGCAAGGGGGGTATTAGAAGCAGGAAAACCAGTTTCATTGGTTAAAATGGATGGAAAAATTACCAATTCTAGAATAAAAGAATTATTTGTTTTTGAAGGCTTGTCTCGCTCAAAAGCTGAGAAAGTATTTTGCGGTGATCTTTGTGCCCTAACTGGTATTGAAGGATTTGATATAGGTGATACCGTTGCTGATTTTGAAACACCGGAAGCATTACCCCCTATTGCAATAGACGAGCCTACTATGAGTATGTTTTTTACTGTGAACAATTCTCCTTTCTTTGGCAAAGAAGGGAAATTTGTAACTTCTAGGCACTTGCGCGATAGGTTATATAAAGAAACCGAAAAGAATCTCGCACTCAAAATTGAAGAAACCGATTCTCCAGATTCATACATAGTGTACGGTAGAGGGATTTTGCATCTTTCTGTATTGATAGAAACAATGCGGAGAGAGGGATACGAGTTACAAATAGGGCAACCTAGGGTAATTATCAAAGAAATCGATGGGAAAAAGCATGAACCGGTAGAATTACTTACAGTTGACACACCTGAAAGTTCATCGGGAAAAGTGATCGAATTAGTAAGCCAGCGCAAAGGCGAAATGAAAGTGATGGAGCCTCGTGGTGATATAATCCATTTAGAATTCGAAATGCCTTCAAGAGGTCTAATGGGGTTGCGAAATTATATTTTAAATGCCACTGCCGGGGAAGCGGTTATGGCACATCGCTTTATAAGTTTTGAGCCTTGGAAAGGAGATATTCCTGCCCGGATAAACGGAGCTTTAATTTCTTCTGAAACAGGTACTTCTTTTCCTTATGCCTTGGATAAATTACAGGATAGAGGACGCTTCTTTATTGATCCGGGAGAAGAAATTTATGAAGGGCAAGTAATAGGAGAGCATATTAGACAGAACGATTTGGCTGTAAATGCTACTAAAATGAAGAAACTTTCAAATGTAAGAGCTGCAGGTTCAGATGACAAAGTGAAACTGGCTCCAGCAGTGAAATTTTCGTTAGAAGAGGCATTGGAATATATTCAAAAAGATGAATATGTAGAAGTAACACCTAAGAGTATTAGATTAAGAAAAGTTCACCTTAATGAAAACGATAGAAAAAGAGCTGCTTCTAGCTTAGCGCAGGTCTAGTATGTTTTTCTTACTGATGTGCAACATAATTATTTTGAGATAAGGAAATAAACTGGCTTCGAGTTTGTTTACATCAGGTAGTCGAAAGGTATTAACTTTCGTATTTTTTTGAACTATAAAAAGAATTTTTTAAACCATTTCAATTATGAAATATTTTCTTTTAGTAATTTCTTTTATCTGTATTGTTCAAGTTACCCAAGCGCAATTACTCAAGTTTGGTTTAAGGGCTGGTGTAAGCTCCACAGATCTTAATGCAGATGACCTTTTGATTACCAACTTAGACGGCTTAGAAGAACTCAAAGTAAAAGCCGGAAATTCTAGAGTAGGTGTCCATGGTGGTATATTTGCGCGAATAAATGTTCCTATACTTCCTATTTACATTCAACCAGAACTCTTGTTTTCTTCAGTTGGCGGAGAATACGAAGTTTCTTCAGTTGTAGGCGGTAATTCAGAAGCTGGTACTAATACTAGTATTAGAGATGTGAATTTTTCAAGGCTAGATATTCCTGCCCTAATTGGAGGTAAGCTTGGTCCACTCCGTATAAATGCCGGACCAATCTTTACTTTTATTCTTAGTGAGGATAACGGGTTTGCTGATGCTGTAAGAGAAGCAAGTAATATCACTAATGCTGAACAAGATAACAATGGTGCTACAGTAGGATACCAAGCCGGTTTGGGATTTGACATCTGGAAATTAGCGTTCGATTTAAAATATGAAGGTAATTTAAGTAAGCTAGGTGATGGTATCACATTGCGAAATAACAACTATAGCTTCGATACACGTAATAATCAAGTATTGTTTAGTTTGGGTTATTTCTTTTAAAATAACTCATATTGCGCCTTGCTCTTTAGGAATAATATTGAAAATAAAAGATTCCTATTTTCTTAATAAAGGAAATAGGTTTTTTTTACTTTTCCGCAAATTCAAGTGCCGTTAGTTCCGCATAGGTTGCTTCATGGCTACTTATCATAAAACCCACATGACCTCCAATATTAGGCGTTTCTAGTTGTAAGTATTCATGTTTTTTTGCTATTTCATACGGATAGCAACGGTCTACTAAAAATGGGTCGTTTAAAGCATTAATAATGAGAGCAGGTCTGCGAATTCCTTTAAGATAATGCATAGAGCTTGCCTTATCGTAGAAGTCATTGGCATCTTTAAACCCATGCAAAGGTGCAGAATAATGGTCGTCAAATTTGCGTAGCGATTTTATTTTGTATTTATCTAATGCGGTTACTGAGATTTTATCAGGCATTAGCACCGCTTTTGTTCTTACCTTTTGGCTGAGTTTTTTAAAGAAACGTTTGTTGTAGTACATTTTTCCTGGTTTTTCAAGTTCTATACTACAATCACTCAAGCTACAAGGTACCGAAACCGCAATCCCTTTTTTAATCACTTTGGGTAAATTATCACCATTTTCACCCAAATATTTTAAAGTTAGGCTACCACCCATACTAAAACCTAATAGAATTAATACTTGATACTTATTTTTAAGAATTATATGCTCTACTACTAATTGAAGATCAGGTGTGTCGGCATGATGATAGAATCTTGGTAGGCGGTTCATTTCCCCACTGCAACTCCTGCAATTCCATGCACAAGCATCCCAGCCTGCATTATTAAATAATTTTACTGCCCCCTTTACATAATGCCTATCAGTACTGCCCTCTAAGCCGTGAGAGATTAATACTATTTTATTACTGCCTTTTACCGACCAGTCAAGATCGAGAAAGTCGCCATCTGGGGTATCAATGCGTTCTCTTGAATAAGTTACTTCATTTACGCTGCGAAAGATACTAGGTATAATGGTTTGTAAGTTACCATTAAGTTGATAGAAGGGAGCTTTAAAGGGTTTTGATGGAACAATAGGCATAGAAAAACATTTGTATGAAAATAGTTGCCAGTACTACTAAATCAAATATAGGTTTGAATATTTTTACTCCAAGCTTTTTCAACGTTGGATAGAAAATACTTATAGGGGTTTGAAATAATAACTTATGCACAAATAAACTAAACATTATTTCTACACTCATTCTCTACCTAACTTTTGTAGCAATTGGCATAATTAGTACTTTGTACTAACTTTATAATAATTATGCAGTTATCTTGTAAAAAGACACATTTTAAAAAAAGGATATTATATATAATTGTTTGTAAACTGTAATTTTTTCTTAGATACATTCAATTATATCTTTTATTTTTTCGATGATAAAATATACTTTTGCGAAAAATTAAAACAATAAAAATTTATTGTGGATAAAGTTAAATTAGAGATTTTGGGGCTTTCAGCCAGTCATTCCC
>JBCDJE010000012.1:0-17232 GCA_038748185.1 Bacteroidota bacterium | reverse complement strand
GGAGCAGATGGAGATGTTACAGTAACACAAAACTTCAAACTCACTTCTGGATTGATTGATGCATTTTTTATGTGGCTTTTTGGAGCAAAAAAAGAAATGACTGCAACAAACGAAAAGGCCTTAACTCTTTTAAAAGCAGCAGTTGAGCAATAATAGAGCATAGCAAATTAGCCACTACCATCTGGAAGCTTTTCCAAGTTCTAAAAATGAATATTGATCTTATAGTTGAAAAGAGATTTAAGAGGTATAGCTTCTAGCTGGTAGTTTGGTTTTAACAATAATGGGTTTTTATAAAATAAGTAAAGTACAATACAGTATATTTCAAGTGAGCAAGTCCTAAAAAAGCTAACTCAGAGAAAAGTTTGATATGTTCATATGAACAACTTATTCTATTTTCCACATTTGAATCGATTCCTAAAAAGCTACAGTAGCAAAAAGTTCACTAATATTATGTGACTTTTTCAGGTTTCATCTGACTTTCTGCAGGTTTCATCCCGATAAAATTTTTGATACCTCGTTTATCAGGCTTCTTAGATAAAAACCAAGAAAAAAGATGAATAAAAAAAATTTAATCCTGTTACTATTGTTTTATACACAAGTGGCTTTTAGTCAGCAAAAAGTTTCTGTTAGCGGTTACATCCGCGATGCAGAAACAGGCGAAGACCTTATTGGGGCAGCAGTGTATGCTGAAGCTATTCAAAATGGAACAGTAACCAATATTTATGGTTATTTTACTTTTTCCGTTCCTGTGGGAGTGAATGTATTAAGAATTACCTATGTAGGCTATGAACCTTTCGAGATTAGAGGTGATTTCAAGAAAGACCAGACCATCAATATTGATCTTAAACCATCTTCAGAACAACTAGAAGAGGTTACCGTCACAGGAAAGATAGAGAATGCCAATATTAGTAAAAATGAAATGAGTACGATTCAAATAGAACCTAAAACCATAAAATCACTTCCGGCAGTACTAGGAGAGCCCGATGTGATTAAAGCCATTCAACTACTTCCGGGTATTACTTCGGCAGGGGATGGTGCTTCAGGTTTTAATGTTAGGGGAGGAAATGTGGATCAGAACCTCATACTATTAGATGAAGGTATTATTTATAATTCTGCCCATTTGTTAGGGCTTTATTCCGTAATAAATCCTGACGCGGTAAAAGATATTAAACTGTATAAAGGGGGTATCCCTGCCAAGTATGGGGGAAGGGCAAGTTCTGTAATGGATGTTCGCCAAAAAGAAGGGAATTCGAAGCGATTGGGAGGAGAAGCAGGAGTAGGACTTATTTCAGCCAGAGCCCTTTTGGAAGGACCAATTGTAAAAGATAAAAGCTCTTTTCTATTGGCAGCCCGGAGGTCTTATGGCGATGCATTTCTGCAATTGGTCGATAATAATAACATAGCATATTTCTACGACCTCAATGTAAAAACCAATTACAAATTCAGTGATAAAGACAGGGTATTTCTTTCAGGATATTTTGGCAGAGATAAATTTGAACTAGGCAGCATATTTAGTAATTCATGGGGAAATGCTACTGCTACGTTAAGGTGGAACCACCTTTTTTCAGAAAAGCTTTTTGCTAATTTTTCAGGTATTTATTCTAATTATGATTACTCTCTTGATAACCTCACTACCGGTTCTGAGTTTAACCGAAAGTCCAATATTATCACTTATAATGCAAAAGCAGATTTTGCTTATTTCTCCAATGATCAGAATCAGGTAGAGTTCGGCGTAGATGCCAAACGCATTACGTTTAAACCAGGGAAGATTTCACCTATTGAAGGTTCAAATGTAAATGTATTTAACTTAGATGAGAGCTATGCAACAGAATTAGCTGGGTATATAAGCATCGATAAAAAATTTGGTCCTGTATCTATTACTTTAGGAACTAGGTATTCAGCATTTATCAGGCAAGGAGAACAATCGATCAATATTTATGAGAATAATCAGCCAATTGTGTATAATGCCAATTTAGGGAGGTACGAAAACGGAACCGTAATAGGCACAAAAACCTATAAGAGAGGAGAACAGATTTCTTTCTTCCAAAATATTGAACCCCGACTTAATATCACAACTATACTTAATAGTGCGACTTCTATTAAAGCAAGTTATAACCGTATGGCTCAATACATGCAATTAATATCTAATACGAATTCGCCTACTCCCTTAGATATCTGGACACCAAGCGGTCCTTTTATAAAACCTTTATTGGTTGACCAAGTAGCTTTAGGGCTTTTTAAAAATTTTAAAGAAAACACTTACGAAGCTTCTGTTGAATTATACTATAAACAGATGCAAAATGTAATCGATTATGTAGATGGGGCAGATTTATTGACCAATAACTTTCTAGAGACCGAGCTGCTTTCTGGCAAGGGTAGGTCTGTCGGGTTAGAACTTTATGTAAAGAAAAATACAGGAAAACTAACAGGATGGATTTCTTATACCCTTTCTCGTTCTGAACAACAGATAACAGGTATAAACAGCCTTGATCCAGGCATAAATAATGGAGAATACTATGCATTAAACTTCGATAAAATGCATGACTTATCAATAACATCGATGTATGAATTAAGTGAGAGAGTTTTTCTATCAGCAAATTTTGTATATGCTACCGGTATGCCCACCACATATCCTGAAGGGAGATATGAATTTGCGAACCTTGTAGTACCGCATTATGGACAGCGGAATAGTAACAGATTGCCAGATTATCATCGCTTTGATATTTCACTTACACTTGAAGGCAAAAAGAAAAGCTTGGAAGACGGTGGACATAATTGGGTTTTTGGATTGTACAATATTTATAATCGTAAAAATGCCAACAGCATCTTTTTTGTAGAATCTGAAGATAATCCGGGGCAAGTTTCTGCTAATAAAAGTTACCTGTTTGGTATTACCCCAAGTATTATTTATAATTTTAAATTCTAAAAAATGAAAATCTCAGTATATATTATTCTTTTATTTTTTTTGTTTATTTCCTGTGAGCAAGAAATCGATTTGGCTTTAAATGAACCCGATAACAGACTGGTAGTAGAGGCTCGATTGGAACTACCTATAAATGTTAAAACAACTGACCAATTTGTAAAACTTACCCGTATTAATAATTATTTTGATAATGATGCTTCAACAGGTGTAACAGATGCAAGTGTGAACTTAACTGATGAAAGAGGTATAGAACATCCATATTTTCTAGTAGAAGGAAAGGAAGGAGTTTACAAGTTATCTGGCTTCATCCCCAAAAGAGGGGGTAAATATATTTTGAATATTTATTGGAATGATGCGCACTACCAAGCAAGCGAAACAGTAGTAGATGTACCCTCTATTGATTCTGTTTATCAAATATTTGAAGCAGAGAATACATTTGAAGATGGTGGGCTTAAACTGGCTATTGATTTTACAGACCCTGAAGGTCAATCTAATTTTTATTTTTGGGAATTATATGTAAATAATGAGAACATCCTTAGGGTAGATTCTGGGAATAGTAACAATGTAGTTGCAAGTGATGACCTTTTCAATGGGCAAACCATTAGAGGGTATTTTCCCAATGAGGAGCGGGTTTTTGAGCCCGGAGAGGAGGTAATGGTCAAACAAATTGGTTTATCGGAGGCAGCCTTCGATTTTTACTTTCAAATATTTGAACAGACAGGGCAAACAGGTTCTTTCATTGATGTGCCACCATCAAAAATCAACGGAAATATTGTAAATTTAACAGATAATGAAAATTATGCATTAGGGTATTTTAGCGCAAGCCAAACAGATACTAAATTATATGTGATTCAAGATGATGTTGAAAGATAAAAGATATTGGTATTTCTTCTTTTTTACAGGCTTTTCAATAGCCCTATTACTTTTTATAGAAGACACAATAGAGTACAAGTTTAAGGTTTCCGAAGCTATGTTACTCGAGTTTGTAATTGATATCTTCCTCTTTTCAATTTTTGCTTTTCTATTGAGTTTAGTGATACAACAGATTATTGCTATGCTTAACGATAAACTTCCTTGGGATACCATGTTGAGCAAACGATTATTTATTGAGATAGCCCTTATCCTTATAATGGTTGTCTCTTTAACTTTTGTAACAAGCTTAGCTTATGATTTTTACTCTGAGTTTCAAGACGAAGTTGACGATGATTTGAGCTTTGAGTTTTTAGTAATGACTATGCTTTTCATGTCGATCTTCATGCTTTTTTCATTTCATGAGTTTATTTTCTTAAGTGGAGATAAAACTAATTTAAAACTTACTAATGCATTACTTCAAAAGCAGAATTACATAAGTAAATATGAAGCACTCCGCAATCAAATAAATCCTCATTTCCTATTTAACTCCTTAAATGTATTATCAAGCTTAATATATTTAGACCCTGTAAAAGCAGATACTTTCATCAAAAAATTTTCAGAAGTATTTAGGTACGTGTTGGAGTTAAATCAAGAAAAACTAGTTACAGTAAAAAGAGAATTGACTTTTTTAGATTCATATTTATACCTGCAAAAAATCCGTTTTGGCGACAATCTGATTATTAATAAGCAGCTAAATAGTGAGATACTTGAAACATCGATTCCGCCACTTACCTTTCAGTTGGTTATTGAAAATGCTATTAAACACAATGTGATAACGGATAGGTATAAGCTTATTATCTGGATAACAAATAATGAGGATGAAATTACTATTGCCAATACTTACCAATATAGAGATGTTTCGAGTGACTCAACAGGTATTGGGCATAAAAATTTGCTTGAGAAATATAGCTTAATTTGTAGTAAGAAACCGTATTTTCGCATTAAAGACTCCCGATACTTAGTTTCATTACCTGTAATTAAAGCATTACAATGGACCGAATTGTAATTATAGAAGATGAATATTTAGCAGCTCAAAAATTGGCTATGCTTCTTGAGAAGATAAACCCGTCTTTCGAAATTATGGCTGTACTACAAAGTGTGGAGGAATCAGTAACATGGCTTACTGTTCATAAACCCGATCTTATCTTTCTGGATATTTATCTTGCTGATGATATCAGTTTTAAAATATTTGATCGTATTGAGATCGAAACACCAATCATTTTTACTACAGCTTATGATGAATATGCCATTAAGGCTTTTCAAGTAAATAGCTTGGGTTATATTTTAAAACCTATTGATGAAGAATCGCTGCGATTAAGCTTAGAAAAATATTTTAAGCATAACAACAAACTTGAACAGCTAAAGGCGAATTTAGGTGCATTAATTAGTATCTATCGGAATAAAAATGATTATAAAACTAGATTTTCAGTGAATTATGGGAATAAGAGCAAGATTATTAGTGTAAACAATATTGCCTTCTTTTTTGCAAAAGATAAAACTGTTTTTCTTACTACCTTCGATAAAGTTACTTATCTCGTTGATACCCCATTGGAGAAAATCATTGCTGAATTAGACCCAAAACTATTCTATAAAATCAATAGGAAAGTTATCGTACATGTAAAAGCTATTAAAGAGGTTTACAAATTTTCAGCGAGAAAGCTTAAATTAAACACAGACCCCATGCCCCCTTTTGATATAATAATACCCACTGATAACATGACAGATTTTAAAAAATGGATAAACCTTTAAATGCTATTTATAGAAGAATATATTAGCGTTGGTTGGTTCTTTATAAAATTACTTGATAAACTAAAAAACAACATCACTGTATAGCAGGCGCTGTATGGCAGCTACAGTAGTTGCAGCAACTATGATGAGCGAAAGCGAAGAATCGAACTGTCGAGGCAAGTAGTCTTTAGGTGACAGATTGCTTACAGCCGTGCTTGCACCCGCGCTTCAGGCTTCGCCTTTGCAAAGACGAGGGTAATAGCATCCTTTCAAGTAAAATCATATAGCTCCAATAACCTAAAGATAATGCTTTACTTATTCGTGTCTTTAAAGAAATAAATAATTATGGTAGTGTTCTTTTTATAAGGAGGTAATTATTGAGAGTTTCATAATTTATTATTGACTAATTATCAATATAGCAGAAGTGACTTCCAATTTAGGGTGAATTCAAAATATATCATAATGGAACTCATTCACAAATTACTGCAAAACAGTTGATAGCTATCCTTCAAGATATTGATTTTAAAAATACTTGTCAATTTTTGAGAGTAATTCAAAAAACTCAAATCATGTTACTATTTTTTATGAATTCAATACAATTTTCATCCTTACATTTAGAACACTACCAAACTTAAAGGAAGCTTTTTTTATAAAACTGTACCAGCTTACACATATGCTTTTCTGTTTATTCTCTTCGCTAGTATTTTCTTAACAATAAATATGACCATTTACTACATAGGAATCAATGCGAGAAGGCAGTAAATGGAATATTTTGTCTCCTATTTGCATTCGGTATTTCCCAGCCTAAACGCAATATTTCTCCTTCAAAATCTTCAAAGTACTCTAACCTGATTGGATGTTTTCCTTTCTGCAAGGCAATCATTCCGGTTTTTAACTGTGCCTCGTGTGAACCGTCATTATCAATTACTTTTTCATCACCAATTAAGAGGCGACTACCATCATCAGAATATAAATAAAATGTATAGATTCCGGTTTCAGGCACCTCTATATACCCTTCAAACAAGAAAGCAAAATGGTCTTCTCTATCACCTGAGAGTACATCTATACCTAAGTTTTTAGCAATACCTTTATTTTTTGCACTTAAAGTACTAAAGTCAGGTAGATTCTTGAACTTTCCTTCATAATATTGATATGATAGCCCTGCTTTTGACCTTTTTGCCTTTACTGATTTTTTGAGCATTACTTTTTTAAATTCCTTTGTAAGTACCTCACTAGATGCTTCTGTTGAACTAAAAAGCCTTACATTTATAGTAGTGCTTTTAGTTATTTGTACTGGGTTTATAAGACGAGGAGATTTTTGACTTGGCATACTACCATCTAAGGTATAATGAGCTGCTAATTGATCAAATGGATTTTTAATACTTACTTCAAGGTTATCAAGGAAAATATCGTCTTCTGTTATTTCAATAAATTTGAGATCAGGATTTATTTCAAGTAAGAATGTGCCCTCCAGTTCGAAAGCAGGTTCCAAAAGTTCTTTCTCATACCCCATTGTCCACGATAGTTCTAGTGGATCGATACCATCATAAGGAAAAGGTTTAGTAGCGGAGATAGCAATTTCTTTTAAAAAAATACTTTTTGGAGCAATAAGGGTATCAAATTTTAAGATTTCAGGAGTTACCTGATGATGATGGTAAAAACTCCCCTTAAAATGAAGGGGTTTATTAGCAGTATTTTCAACAAGAAAAAAAGCTGAACCACCAGCAAACACATTGCTAAATTCAAAAGCTTTAGTATTTTCATTTTCTTGTTTTTTATTGATAATTACTTGACTTTTAATTCTTGTGCTAGAAAGGAGTGATTGAGCTAAAGAAGTATTTTCTTCACTTGCCACATCGTGTTTAATCATCCCATCGAGTTTTAAATTGAGCATTTGAGGACCATCATCTCCCATGGTTACCCATGTTACATGGTCAAACCTACCAAACTTTGGCCCAATAAGCGAAGAGCCTCCTCCTGTAGTAGCAAGCACATAATAATTCTGATTTTGCCTTACACTATGCATATATCGATGGGTATGTCCGGCAAATACGGTATATTTTCTTCCTTCAAGAACTTCTTCGATGGCTGTAAAATTATTGTTTCCTCTATAAGACCAAGCTGGATGATGCATGAAAATCATTGTCCATCTTACATCTTGATTTTCGTTGAGTACTCGTTTTACATAATCTGTTTGTTTTTCACTGAACATCGTTTCATCTTCATCACTAGTATTCATTGTAATGAAGAGCACATTTTTATACTTAAAATAGTAATAATCTCTGCCGTATCTTTCCATCCATTGGTTTCTCATCATGTCATTGGTAAAGTCATGATTGCCGGGAAGGTAAAAGAAAGGCATCTTGAGTGGTGAAAGGATTTGATTAAACTCATCCCATTGCCTATTTACTTCTAGAGAGTCTTGGGTATAACCTTGTATAAAGTCGCCTACACTCATCACAAATTCAGGCATGAGTAAATTCAGTTTTTCAACTGCTTTAGCAAAAATGCCTGGGCGTAATCCACCTGTTCTGTCTGATACAATAGCAAATTGAAAATGATCAGGGTTATTGTAAAAATTAAGATTTGTCCATGCCTTACTTTCAGGAAATACTTCAGAAGTAAAATCTTTCTGCTGAGCTTTTAAATTAATAGAAAAACAGCATAAAAAAAGCGATAGGAGTACAATGTTAAAAGCGCTCATAATAGTTTCAGTTTAGACTTTGAAGTTATAAAACTTGCTTTACTTTATGATGAATATAACAGTAAGTTTTGGTAAACTTATTTTTTCTTTATGAGAGTTTACTTCGTACAGAAGTAAAAATGATCCTGGTCTTTTTGTTATAGGGCTAAAACTTTATCAGGCTTAACAAAGCATTAATCCTATCCATTTGGCAGCATTTATTTCATTCACTAGTTGTATATTGCTAATTAGCTTCAAAATTATGTTAAAGGAAAGTGATAAATATTTGTTTGAAAAGATTAAATCTGGCGATAAAAAAGCCCTAGAGGTTTTATTTGATCGTTACTATGAGCCTTTATGTGATTTTTCTTATCAATTTCTTAAAAGTACTGATCTTTCAGAGGAAGCTGTTTCTGATATATTTATAAAGCTTTGGTTAAATAAGAAAAACATTTCTTTTACTACTAATTTGAAGTCCTATTTATACCGTGCTGTGCGTAACTGTTCTCTTAATTATATTAAAAAGGAAAATGGCAACTTTGAAGCTTTATCAACCATAAGTCATCAGATAGGAAGCAAGGAGCAGTCAGCTGACTACCCATTAATTTTCGATGAATTTCAAAAAGACGTAGCATCTATTATAGATCAATTGCCTGATCAACAAAGACTTATCTTTCGAATGAATCGTTTGGAAGGGCTTAAATACAAGGAAATTGCTGAGATTTTGAATATTTCAGTGCATACTGTGCAAAATCACATGGTTGAAGCAGTAAAAGTTTTGTCTAAGAAGCATACTTATTTCCAATCTTTGAAAGCATGGTTCATTTTTGCATTGGTCTTTTTTTACATATAGAAACTGTTAACACAAACTTAACATGTCAGACTAGTAGATAGGTTTCCAAAACTTTGTCTGTTGGGTGAAAATACGCGCAACATGAGCAAAGATAATGATACGTTTATTGAATTAGTAACTCGTTTTTTATCAGATGAAGCTGAAGAAAAAGAGGTAAAGGCCCTGGAAGTCTATCTTCAGGATCAGGAGTATAGTGATTGGTTCAAGCGAATTTCAAAACAATGGAAATTTGAAGAAGGGAAGCTGAGTAGATTAGCTTTTTCAAAAGAGAAGGGAAAAAAACTATTCTATGAAAACCTTTCCTCAGCAACGAAGGAGTATTCCTATCTTACTGCTTCACGTACCCAACGGCCTACAAAGTTTATTTTCAAATATGCTGCTGTGATCACCTTTTTACTACTTGCAGGATTATTTCTTTTTAACAATTATAAAAAAGAACAAATACCTAAAGTTGCTTCTATTGAATGGAAAGAAAAATTGACAGTATCCGGTGAGAAAGCACAGATTACTATGAAGGATGGTACTAAAATTCTTTTAAACTCTTCTAGTAAAATTAAGTACCCAGCTGAGTTCAATGAAATAACTAGGGAAGTATATTTAGAAGGGGAGGCCTACTTTGAAGTAGCGCACAATCCTAATAAATCCTTTATTATTCAATCTGGTACAGTAGAGATAGAAGTATTAGGAACGACATTTAATGTAAGTGCTTATGCCGAAGATAATAGTATTGCGGTCTCTTTATTAGAAGGGAAAGTATCTGTAAAAAAAATTGGTAGTGTAAAACAAGACACTTTAAATCCGATGCAGCAATACTATTATAATAAAGGGCAAGAACTAGCTTTAGTCCAGCCTTTTAATGTGAAAGCTGTTTTTGGCTGGAAGGATAATGAGTTTGTTTTTGATGATATGCCCTTGGGGGAAGTAACTAAAATTTTGGCCAGACAATACGGTGTACCCTTCAAATACGAGAATGAAGGATTGAAAAAATGTACGATACGTGCCGATTTTGAAAACGAACCGCTTTGGACAGTGCTTGATATACTCAGCTATGTAGGAAAAATTAATTACGAAATCATTAATAAAGATGGGAAAATCGATACGGTTATTTTAAAAGGTAATGGTTGTATATAAATATTTTTTAATCTGTAAACCCAAAATGCTTATGATGTAGAGAAAGACCTTAAAAAGAAAGCGCCCTGGCAGGGGCGCCTTTAATACTTAATAAGGAGATACAGTATGGCAGTACTTCTCTCCAACAATTAAATTTTGTTTCAATAAAGCTCATACGCTTCCTAAAACACTTTAAAAATAATGAAAAAAATATTAAAGGCAGTATATGCCATGACTAAATATACCTTCTATAGTATTATCATTCAGTGTGCGCTTGCCTCGCTGTTAATTGCTGCAGAACCAGCAAATAGCCAAAGGTTAGAAAAGATCAATGTTTCTTTAAAAGCAGAAAATATAAGCCTAAAAGAAGTTTTCTTAATGATAGAAGAAAAGACAGATTTTCGCTTCTCTTATCTCAATCAGAAGATTCCTACTAATACTAAAGTGAAATTTACGACACACAATGATGATTTAAAAAGCATCCTAACGAAACTAGCATATGATCACGATTTGGAATTCAAGCGGATCAATAAGCAAATTATGGTAAGAAGAAGTAGTGTTAGAAAGCAAAAAGTAAAAGAGATCACCATTGAGCAAGAACGCTTAGTTACAGGTCAAGTTTCTGATGCAGAGACAGCAGGGTTATTACCGGGTGTTACAGTATTGGTTAAGGGCACAAACATCGGGACTGTTACTAATATAAATGGAGCGTTCCGCTTAGAAGTACCTGAAGATGCAGAAACACTTATATTTTCTTTTGTGGGTTATGCTACTACCGAAATGGAGATAGGCAACCAATCTGAGTTTAATGTTTCTTTATCAGCAGAAGCCTCAGAATTAGACGAAATAATAGTAATTGGCTATGGTTCTCAGTCGAAGGCAAAAGTAAATGGAGCGGTTTCCAGCACCAAAGCTGAAGATCTGCAAAAATATGCTGCTCCAAACTTTGAACAGCAGCTTGCAGGAAGATTATCTGGCGTACAAATAAATGAAACCGGTGGGCAACCGGGTTACGATGCACAAATAGTGATTAGGGGAATAGGAACACTTACTGCAGATGCTTATCCTTTGATTGTAGTAGACGGCGTGCCACTAACAGAGGGATCTACTTTAAGTTCTATCAACCCAAGTGATATAGAAAAAATTGATGTATTGAAAGATGCTGCCTCCGCTGCAATTTATGGTTCCAGGGCGAGTAATGGTGTTATTCTTATTACTACCAAAAAAGGAACAAGTGAAAAACCTACCATTTCTATTGATGCTTTTACAGGTGTTCAAATGCGAGCAGATAAAGTAGAGTATACTGATGCCTATGATGCGGCACAATATTTTACAGAAGCCAGAGATTGGGGATATGTATCTAAAGACCCTGATAATAGAAGTATAAATGATGATCGAGAAACAAGAATTGCCAATGGCGCAAGTAGGAGACAGTTAAGATTACACTATCTCGATCCGTACCTAGAAAGGCAACCCGGATTAACCAATACCGATTGGCTAGATGAAATCTTTGAAACGGCTCCTATGAGTAGCATCAATGTTTCGGTATCTGGTGCTAGTGAAAAATCGAATTATTATGTTTCTGGTGGATACTTCAATCAAGATGGCATTGCGATAGGGACAAATTTAAAACGCTATAATGCCAATCTTAAATTAAATACGCAACTCACAAATTTTCTTGACTTTGGAATAAACTTGAATCCTTCTTATACTAAGCAAGAAGATACCAATTCAGGTGATTGGCGGTCAGATCCGGTAGCGGTAAGCTATACGAGCTATCCTTTTTTTAGCCCTTATAACCCCGATGGTTCTTTAAACATTAGTGAGCAATTAAGGGAAAACACACCTGAAGATGGTGCCTTACAGGAAAATGCGCTAGCTTATGCTGAACTCGTCAAGTTTGATAAATTCAGGTTTAGAACTTTTGGTAGCACATTTCTAACTTTAAAACCGATTAAAGGACTGGAATTAAAAACACTTTTAGGGGGAGACTATCGGAACAACTTTTACGATTATTACGATCCTTCATTTTTGGGTTCATATAGGGCACCTGCTCCCGATGAAGCTAAGACAGAAGAAACAAACGAAAGGGTGGCTAATTTTCTTACTGAAAATACAATTACCTATTATAACACTTTTGGCGATCATGAAATAGATGTACTTGGCGGATATAGTTATCAAAGAGAGGAAGGAAATTTCTCTGAAATTACAGGTACTAACATTCCCGACGATAACATTACCAATGTAGGTGGTGCAAGTGCACACTCTCTAGAAACATTTCGATATATCTGGACACAAATTTCTTACTTCGGCAGGATGCAATACTTTTATAAATCAAAATATCAATTATCAGCTGCCATAAGGAGAGATGGTTCTTCAAGGTTTGGAGATAATAACAAATGGGGTGTGTTCCCTTCTGTTTCTGCCGGTTGGATCATTACTAATGAGGCATTTTTTCCAGAATCCTCTATACTGTCTTATGCAAAGTTAAGAGCTTCTTGGGGCAAAACAGGGAATAACCAAATAGGGGCTTACGGTTCTAAAGCACTGGTTACTGCATCTAATTATACTTTTGATAGTAGCTTAGCACCAGGCTTTGCCGCAACAACGTCTCCTAATACAAATTTATCTTGGGAAACCAATGCTTCTGTAAATTTTGGTGTTGATTTAGGCTTGTTTAATAAACTCACTTTTTCTGCTAATTACTATGTGATTAATACAGATGGATTGTTATTGGAAGTACCAGTGCCTGAACAGTCAGGCTATAGTATTTCTCTGCAAAATATTGGAGAGATTAGAAACTCAGGGATTGAGTTAGAATTAGGCAGTCGCGACATTAATCTTGGTCCGGTAAAGTGGTCAGCTTCAGCTAACTTTACTTCGAATGAAAATGAAGTTTTAGCACTGGCTGATGGACAAGAAGAGATAAAGATTAGTGGAAATGGCGGAGCATGGATTACGCGAATAGGAGGACCAACTGCAGAAATGTTTTCTTATAAAATAGCTGGAGTTTACAAAACAGAAGATGAAATTGAACAATCACCTCATTTGAATGGTACACTCCCAGGCGATTACATTGTAGAAGATGTGAATAACGATGGTATTATTGATGAAAATGATCAGGTTTCTCAGGGAACGTATGCACCGAAATTCTTTTACGGTTTTAGCAGTGAATTTAGTTTTAAAGGATTCGACCTCAGTTTAGCCTTTAATGGTATTTCAGGAAGAACAGTTTATAATTACGATCAAGGTATTATTACTGAAACAGGAGAGGGGTTTGGAATGCCAACGCAATACTATTTTGATAATCGATACCATCCTGTAAATAATCCAACTGGTTTCTTTGCCCAACCCAATATGGGTAACTTTTCAGCAGCAAGGCGCAATACTAGGGCTGCTGATATTTATATGCAAGATGCAGATTATCTTAGACTAAGATCACTACAACTCGGATATACCTTTTCAGACGATAAAATTGAACGATTGGGTTTGCAAAGATTAAGAGTATATCTTTCTGCTAATAATTTGTTTACCATTACTGATTATCGTGGTTTCAATCCAGATGCTTCTACCGATCAGATTATCCGCGCCGGATATGCCCGGGATAATCATCCTATTGCCAGAACATTCATTATCGGAACAAACATTACCTTAAAATAGAAAGTCATGAAAAATATAAAGATATTTATTGTACTAATTGTAGGTCATTTATTTTTAACAACTTGTGAAGATGAACTATTTCAAGACCCTCTCACTGAAAAATCTGGTGATAACTTCTTTAAAACAGAAGTAGAAATTGAAGAGGCAGTTAGTGGGGTATACGCAACATTGCAATTCACCAGTTTATATCGTCTATACCTGCCTATTATAGGAGAGATTCCCTCCGATAATACTTTTGATGAAGTGCCTGCAAATGATGGAGGAAAGTATGGTCAGTTAGATGAGTTTACAACCATTACCGATAATCCGGTTATCTCGGGGATTTGGCGTGACTCATACAAGGGTATACAGCGAGCAAGTACAGTTTTGAGTCGTATTAATGAAGTGAGTTTTGAAGATGAAAATACAAAAGCTGCTCGAATAGGAGAGATGCAGTTTATAAGAGGATTATTGTATTTCAATTTGGTAAGGCTTTATGGAGATGTCCCCTTGGTGACAGAAGAAACTTTAAATCCCAACGATTTATTTGGCCAAGCGAGAACACCTGCAGATCAGATTTACAACCAGATAATTACAGATTTGAGTGGGGCAATTCAAAACCTTCCTACTACACAAGTTGAAAATGGACGGGTAATACAAACAGCAGCTCAAGCTTTGTTAGGTAAAGTACATTTAACACGCAATAACTATATAGAAGCAATCAATTTACTCAGTGCAGTTAAGACTTCCGGTATACATGCTTTAGTAGCAGCTCCGGAAGATATATTTGCTATTGATAATGAAAATAATGAAGAAATTATCTTTGATGTACAGTTTGTAAGCGGTTTAAATGGCAACCAGGAAGGAAGTAACCTTTTTCAGCAAACAGCTCCTTCTGGCACAATCAATGGAGCGAAGGGACACAGTTTACCCACAGTTAGCCTATATAATCTATTTGACCAAAGTGATCTGAGGTTTAATGCTTTTTTAGGATTAACAGACGAAAGTATCCCATTTTCAAAAAAGCTACAAGTACCAAATGATGAACCTTCTGATGGAGGTAGTAATGTAGTAGTATTACGTTATGCAGATGTTTTACTGATGTTAGCGGAAGCCCAAAATGAGGCTAATGAAACTGCTGATGCAATTGCTAACTTGAACTTGGTTAGAAATCGTGCAGGATTAGATGATTTTGTTTCGAACAACCAAGCGGAGATTAGAGATGCAATTGCGCTTGAAAGAAGATTTGAATTGGTCTCTGAAGGTCATCGTTGGTTTGATCTACTACGTACAGGTCGGGCGATTACTGTAATGAACACGTGGTTTACCAATGAAGGAATTAACATTCGTATCGATGAAAATGACTTACTATTCCCAATTCCTCAGAGCCAAGTAGATACCGACCCGGCAATTAAGCAAAATCCGGGATACTAAAATGACTAATGGGTAGCTGTCAAAAGCTACCCTAATTACTTTCCATGATAAATTAAAAATCTGAAACTATGTATCATATTCAAAAACTATATCTCCTATTATTTTTAGTGTTTGCCCAATTTGAGCTTTTCTCTCAAAAAGTAGCCTCAGATTACGACCAATCAACTCCCGTTGCTACAATACTTCAAAACTTTAAGCAACCCTCAAAAGATTATACAATTGTTATTTCTCATCGTGGCGACTGGCGTTACGCACCAGAAAACTCTTTAGCAGCTATACAAAGATGTATTGACCTCGGGGTAGATGTTGTAGAAATTGATGTTCGGCTTACGAAAGATAGGTATTTAGTTGCAATGCATGATTTAACTGTTGATAGAACTACTAATGGAAAAGGCAAGGTAAGTAATTTGACATTGGCAGAAATAAAAGAGTTGAGGCTGAAAAATGCTTGTGGAATAAAAGGTTCGAGTCAGCAAGTGCCCACTTTGGAAGAAGTAATGTTACTGGCAAAAGACAGGATTATGATTAACCTCGATAAAACAGAGGGTGAAACCGTTAGGGAAGCCTATGATATTTTGGTCAAAACGGGAACTGTTCACCAAGCGATATTTAAAGGCAACGATCCGATAAAAACGATGAGAAAAAAGTATGGAAGTTTACTTGATTCCATCATATACATGCCTAAAGTATGGTATCACCTCCCTGACATTTCCAAGTATGTTGAAGAATATAACACCGATTTAGCACCGATAGCCTATGAAATGCTATTTGATAGTGAGAAATCACCTGTTTTTAAACAAATAGGAAATATGAATGAAAAAGGCATTACTGTTTTAGTGATTGCCCTTTGGGATGAACTATGTGCCAAACACACAGATGAAATGGCATTATTAGAAGGTCCTGATTCAGCTTGGGGTTGGCTAGTTAAAAATGGAGCGAATGCTATTATGACCGATAGACCCGAAATGCTTTTAGAGTATTTAAAAGAGAATGGATTGAGGAATTCGGTTAAATAGATTGATTCACTCAAGTTTCTTATCATTTCTATTTTTAGTGTATAAGCAAGTTTATGATAGATACTATTTTTAAACTAATGCTCTATTTAACACTTGCTTATAGCATTGGTTTTTCAATTTAGCGAGTTTACTTAGCAAGCTACAACTTCAACAGTTTTGTTGCTTAGTTTATCTTTTAAGAAGTTCTAAATATGATTTCTTTTGTTCTTTTTATCAAGTGGTTTATAAGCTGGCATAGTGTATACTCAGGTCTGTAAAGAAAAAACTATTGTTGCGTCGACTGTGCTCCGTATGCAAGAAAGGAGAGTTGGTCACCATTGCCACTTTTGATGAAAAGAGACCACCTCTGTTTCCCTCATCAATAGACTGGAAACAACTTTTTGATGGAAACTTGAACGGCTCTTGGTCGTAATGGACACCCATTGTTCAATGGGTAGGAAACGGTCAAAAACAAGATAGAGATTTAGGACGGAGCTGACCATTTTCATCGATAAGGACGCACTACAAAAAATATCAATGATGCAACCTCCGAAAGGCACTCCCAATCCATCATAGTCTTCCCAATAATATAATAGCAGGCACTGGCTCAGTTTCATTGCGGCAGTCAACAATGCATTCATGTTAGGTCGTGCCGTCAACACGAATGCTTAGCTATTATGTGTTGTTTTTTGTTTATTTCTGTCAATCCAATTTTGCATCTCAGCTTTTATTTTTTCTAATTTTTCGGAAATAATATATTCCTTATTTTTCTTTTTATCTTCTCTAATTTTTTTCAGTTGACTATGAACCTTATAAAACTCCATTAAGGGTTTTAATTTAAAATTGTTTTTGAAGTGTAAAAACAGCTTGTCAACTGATCTTTGAATTTTGTTTTCTTTCAAGAAAATTTTTATTTCATTAGTAACAGTCAAGGAAATATCAAATTCATCCCAGT
>JBCDJE010000011.1:0-17711 GCA_038748185.1 Bacteroidota bacterium | reverse complement strand
GTGTTTTTAATTTATTTTGTTGTTTATTTTAGCTTTTGAGTTTTTTTTTGGTTGATTTTGTGTTTTTTCTTTTATTGCTTTTTTTTATTGTATCGTATACTAATATTTTTATTTACTATATTTATTGGCTAAACGACCGGGTAGAAGTTATTCGAGAGACGAATTACTAAACCTTGTTTGGGGTTACGAATTCTCAGGGTATGAACACACAGTAAATTCACATATAAATCGGTTACGTAGCAAGATTGAACCCGATCTTAACGAACATACCTATATACTTACAACTTGGGGATTAGGATATCGCTTTAATGATGAGTGGTAAGCACTTTGTGTTTTCTACTCTCTATACATTATGAAATTTAATTTATTATCTTCTTTTGCATGAAAACTAAAATCATACATACCCTTTATTGGCGTATTTCAGCTACACTCTTATTATTACTTGGCTTTCTCGGAATTGTTTACGTGCTCATTACTGCTTTTATGGCAAAGCAATACTTTCAGGAGACTACTCAGCGCCTCAATGCCGATGTTGCCGAGCATTTAGTTAAAGAAGTTAAACCCTTTGTAGATGGAGAAGTAAACGAAGCCTCTTTACATGTGATTATGCATTCTATGATGGCTGTAAATCCCGGACTAGAGGTATACTTATTAGACAAAGCAGGGAATATACTCTCTTTTGTGGTGCTGGATAAAAAAGTAAAACTTGAAAAGGTTGACCTAGCGCCAGTACATCAGTTTTTAGCAAAAGATACCGATCAACTCATACTAGGACAAAACCCTAGAAATCCTGAAAATAAGACCATCTTTTCTGCTGCCAGTGTAATTGAAAATGAAGCATTACAAGGTTATGTATATATTGTATTACTCAGCGAAGAGTATGAAAATATATCAGGAGCACTTTGGAATAGCTACTTTGTAAGAACAAGTGCTACTGCCTTTCTCATTACTTTAATTGCCACATTGCTAATAGGTTTATTAATTATTTGGTTACTTACTAAAAATTTGAGGAAAATAATAAGTGTTGTAAGCCGGTTTGAGCAGGGTGACTTGCATGCCAGAATAGACGAAAATTTTAAGGGCGAAATGGCAGTTCTCTCTAATACGTTTAACAGTATGGCTAATACTATTCTGAGAAATATTGAAGACTTAAAACAAGTAGAGGTTTTGAGAAAAGAACTAATTGCCAATGTCTCACACGATTTACGCACTCCTATCTCAGTAATATCGGGCTATATTGAAACGCTCAATATGAAACAAGGAAATCTTAACGAAGATGAAAAAAAGAAATACATGGACACTATCTTAAAAAGCATTGACAAGCTAAAAAGATTAGTAAATGATTTATTTGAACTCACTAAGTTAGAAGCCAGACAGGTTGATCCGAAAAAAGAAAATTTTGCATTAAAAGAAGTTTTATCCGAAACATTCCAGAAATATCAAATACTGGCTAAACAAAAAAATATCATCCTAGAAGCTGACCTAGATTCAAGTGCAATGGTCTATGCCGATATTTCTATGATCGAGCGCGTATTGCAAAACCTTATGGATAATGCCATAAAATACACTCCTGAAAATGGGAAAGTTGAACTAAAATTAAATGAAAATACAGAGAAAGATGTTGAAATTAAGATACGCAATACAGGTGCAGGTATACCGAAAGAAGATTTACCTAATATCTTTGATCGGTATTACAAAGGGGCTCATCATACCGGAAGCACTGGTTTAGGATTGGCGATTGTTAAAAACATCTTAGATATCCATAAAGCACCCATTAGGGTATCTAGTATTATCGATAAGTATACTGACTTTTCATTTTCGTTACCCAAGTATGCCTAGAAAGGATAAATCCATCATCATTTTTAGTAAAAAATCACATCAAGACCAGTGGATCTATAAAATTTTTAAGCTAGGGCAAAACTTCTTATTCGCATGTTCTGGCAGGTAACTCACATATATTCGATTATTTATTAATTATCAGAAGTTCATAAAGTTGATATTTGATCGGAATAGTAAGTACTCAACTAATGGCTTTAAACGCTTTACTGCAAAGTAATATCAGGTTGCTGCAAATTATTTTTGGACTAGCATAACATTGCGTTACTTAGCAATGTATTTTATCTGTTTTGCTATGTTCCAAAATTATTTGAAAGTTGCCTTAAGAAGATTGTGGAGAGAAAAGAATTTTGCCTTTATCAATATTATCGGTTTATCTATTAGTCTTACATGCAGTATCCTTATTTTTCTTTGGGTAGAAGATGAAGTTAAATTTGATAAATTTCACAAGGATGTAGACAACATTCATCGCTTAATGGTGAATATGAAATATCCTGATGGCAACATATATACCTGGTGGGGCAGCCCACAACCACTAGAAGAAAAATTAGAAGAAGATTACCCTGAGATTGAAGAAGCTACTATGACTACTTGGGGAAACGAACAACTGTTTTCTAAAGATGAAAAAAATTTAATAAAAGAAGGTTATTTTGCCAGCGAAGGGTTTCTAGACATATTCGATTTCCCTCTCATCGAAGGGAATCCTGAAAGCGCATTAAAAGAAAAATATTCTATTATAATTTCTGAAAAATTTGCAGTTAGTTTTTTTGGCAACAACTGGCGAGAAAAAGCCATCTTAGGGCAAACGATTTTATTTGAAAATGAGAACTTGCTCACCATCACCGGAATTATTAAAAATCCTCCTACTTATTCTTCTTTTAGGTTCGATTTCTTAATTCCTCTTGAGTTTTTCTTAGAAATTAATCCTTCAAACAAAGACTGGGGAAATTATAATAACCCCCTATTTATAAAATTGAAAGAAGGCACAGATTTAGCTGCGTTCAATGAAAAATTTGACTTAGCTATCCAAAATTACCGAAATGATGCCCACCATAAAAATGCCCATACATTCTTGTTTCCTTTTGCAAAAAGTTACCTCTATGCTAATTTTGAAAACGGTATTAATACCGGAGGAAGAATTAAATATGTGGTATTATTTACCATAGTATCTCTCGTGATTTTACTACTGGCTTGCATCAATTTTGTGAACCTGGCTACTGCAAGGTCTATGAAAAGAGCTAAAGAAGTCGGCATTAGGAAAGCAATAGGTGCCCGCAAAGCATCTTTAGTTAAACAATTTATGGGAGAAGCTTTTTTATTAACTTCTTTGGCAATCGTTCTGGCAGTTACCTTAGCCTTTGTATTACTGCCTGAATTTAATGAACTTACTGAAAAGCAGCTTAGCTTTCATTTTGACTCGCCACAACACTGGCTCATTTTACTAGCAACGCTCGTAGTTACCAGTATAGCAGCAGGAAGTTATCCAGCTTTTTTTGTCGCTTCTTTTCATCCGGTAAAAGTTTTGAAAGGGAATTTTCAATCGAAATTTAATGCCGGTTTGTTTCGGCAAGGACTTGTATTATTTCAATTTGCGCTATCTATGTTGATGGTGATAGGCACTTTGGTGGTCTATCAGCAAGTGAATTTCATTATGAATAGAAATTTAGGGCTCGATAAAGAAAACATATTAATGTTTTCCCTAGAAGGAGAAAGTAATAAAAATTATGAGGCTATTAAACAAAAATTGACTAATCATACAAGTATTGCCCATGTCTCTGCTTCCAATCCAAACCCTTTAGAAATTGGGTTTACAGTAATAAATGTATATTGGGAAGGTAAATTCGAAGGGGCAGAAATAGAATTCAATCATTTATGGGTTGATTTCGATTTTCTTAAAACCATGAAAATGGAATTGGCAGAAGGAAGAACATTTAATAAGGCATTAAAAAAAGATTCTACCAATTACATTGTAAATGAGGCGGCGGTTAAGGCTATGGGCATCAAAAACCCTGTTGGTAAAACCTTTGCTATGTGGAGACAAGAAGGCGAAATAATTGGAGTTGTGAAAGACTTCCACTCAGGTTCTATTTATAGCAATATTAAACCTTTAATTATTAGGATTAATAGCCAACATCATTACATGATGGTAAGAGTAGCTTCAGGAAAAACAACTGAGGCTGTAGCATTATTAGAAAATATACAGAAGCAATACGCTCCTGCTTATCCTTTAGATTACTGGTTTTTAGAGGAAAACTATAGTCAAATTTACAAAAGTGAATTGGTGATGAAAGATTTTGTAAACTACTTTGCCATATTCGGTATTTTTATTTCTTGCCTTGGTCTTTATGGTCTTACAGCACTCAATTTACAGCACAGAACCAAAGAAATAGGAATTCGCAAAATTTTAGGTGCGTCCATTTCCAGTATTCTTCTCTTGCTTTCTAAAAGCTTTGTAAAGCTAATTGTTGTAGCATGTATCATTGCTATCCCTATTGCTAATTATTTACTCTCTGAATGGCTCGATGAGTTTGCCTATAAAATAGAAGTAGAGTGGTGTTTTTTTGTACTACCCGGAGTAATGGTATTTTTCATTGCCTTAATTGCCGTAAGCGGTCAAGGATTAAAAGCTGTTACTTACAATCCGGTAGATAGTTTGAGAAATGATTGAGCGATAAGCATTTCATCGTGATTTTTTTATTCAGCTAGTTATTTGCTAGCTCTTTTATTTACTATACGTCACCGTGAACGCAGTGCATACGCAGTGAAACGGTCTGTTGGCTAGTAGTAAAGTGCACAACCAACCGTCATTCCGCGAAATGTGCAGCTTTACAAAGGAATCTGTTGGTTGTAAGCAAGCCAATCAATTCTCACTTTCTTTAATTATACCCTAGTTGGGTGCTCGAAGCCTAAGACTTTTACATTTCTTGCTCTAGTCCATTTTTTAGTACATAGAAATCGAACGTAGTGCTAATGCAATGAAGTGATCTACCGACAAATAGCTGACAGACTGCTTCGGTTCTTTGCACGCAACGCCCTTCACCATACCTCGCAGTAACGGCGGATGGGTGGTGTGTCACGCTTACTCTTTTCTCAATCAATATTTTTCAAAGCAAAAAAAGTTTAAATCACTTTTTATAAAAAAATATTATTTCCACAACATACATAGTTTACGTTCAGCACGATTTTATTAGTAATAAATAAGTAGTTGAATTAATCTACACTTTTAAAAATTTTCAATAAAACATTCGCAACTTATGCTAATCACTATTAAAGATGAGACATTTACCGGAGATGTGTTACACGAATTAGCGCTGGAGTTTCAAACAGAACGTGTTACTGTAAAAGACATTATTACTGAAAGGGTAATGCAAGAAGTAGCGGCATACAATAGCAAGCTTCCTGAAAAATTCTTTGGTTTAGTACAACCTACAGATACAGAAAAAAAATTAAATGGATTTAGCTTTACCCAGCAAAAGAGAAAAAAAATTGATGCAGAGAAACAGGTATATGTAGCACTCGAAGCATTTAACCAAAACGCCTACTTTGTATTAATCGATGATAAGCAATGCGATGACCTAAACCAAGAGGTATTGCTCCGTAAAGATACTACTATCAGTTTCTTAAAATTAACTCCCTTAGTTGGCGGATGATGAATATACTAAACAAAGTAAAAGAATTGCTTAGCAACAAAGAAAGCGACACTGGTTACGATTTCGATCGGGTAATTGCTGATACAAAATTGGCTTATGAAAAAGACAATCAACGGTTTTGGCAAGTAAAACTCAATACTATTGAGCTTTACAAAGATGAAGTACGACTTTGGGATGACAGGCAAAAAGTTGAATTTTTGCTATACTGTGTTAAAAAAGATCACCAGTATTACCAAAACAATAAAGGATATAACTACAACTCTTCAGATGGAAAGTATAGAAAGAGCACTATACGAAATGATTACATCAACCAGCTATTGAGAAGTAGCTTAACTATGAGCAGTGATGATGCTTGTAGGCTTATTGATGCCTTTTGTGATTATTCAAAAGGCGAATATTCTAATATCTTTTCTTGGCCAGTGGGCTTGTTATTTAAGCAGATTACAAAGCAGTTTAAAGGACAACTACTTACTAAGCAAATGAAAGATACGCTGCAAAAAATACACGATAAACTAAACACCCATAAATACAGCTACTATGAAAAAGAAATAAACAATATTTTAAGTAGTGTGGATACACTTTTATTTTATTCGGAAAATAGCGTCAATGCTGTAAAACCAGTTTTGTTTGAAGGAAAAGACGACTTTGCTATATTCGCCAATAACAGTATTGCCGAATTAAAACAAACTGAAAAAGAAGCTTGGTATAAACTAATTGAAAAAGCGAAAAAAGCCAAAGGCGGAAAACCCACCAATAAGTACTTAAAAGAAAGTGCTGAAGCTTTCAAAGAATTAGGTGTGCCACATTTTAAAAAAATAGTCCATACTTGGTTTGAGTTTCTTTATGCTTTAAAAGAAAAAACAACCGAGCACACCCAAAGCTTCAATGGAAGAGTTTACACCCATCGTGTAATTGAATTTATAGCTCCTTTAAATACCGATATTATAAAAGGATTCATTTGGATGTGCGCCAATTTCCACGACACTACAACTATACAGCTCATTAGTAATTTGGCCGAAAGAAGTTACAGAAAAATTCCGGGTAAAGGGCCTGCTTCTATGGGTATTGGAAATGCCTGCCTCTTTGTATTATATAAATCTAAGGGGCTTGATGGAATTGGGCAGCTTTCCCGACTAAAGCTTAGGATTAAGCAAGCGAATACCCAAAAGATGATAGAAAATTACCTGAAAGAAGCTGCAAAAGAAAGGGGAATTTCTATACATGAAATTGAAGATCTTGCTGTGGATAGCTTTGGGCTTGCTGAAGGCAAAAAAGAAGTCGAATTCCAAGATTATAAAGCAGTGTTAGAGATAACAGGTGTAGGTAAAAGTACCTTAACATGGCTTAAACCTGATGGGAAAATACAAAAATCATTACCCGCCTTTGTAAAAGAGAAACATGCCACCAAACTGAAAAAGCTAAAACAAAGTAAAAAACAGATAGAGCAAACCGTTTCCGCACAAAGAGATCGGTTGGATAGAATGTTTAGACAAAGAAGGAGTTGGGATAAACCAACTTTTATGGAATTATTATTTGATCATGGGTTACTTTCTACCCTCACTCGAAAACTCATATGGACATTTACCACAAATGGGCAGACATTTTCTGCACTTTATTTGAACGGAGAATGGTCAGATCAAAAAGGAAAAGTGCATGAAGTTTCAGAAAACGCCGTTGTCACGCTTTGGCATCCTGCAAGTGCCACAGTTTCAGAGATAGAACAATGGAGAAATTTGATTCTTGAAAAAGAAATCAGACAACCACTTAAACAGGCTTTTAGAGAGGTATATTTGCTCACCGATGCAGAAGTAAATACGAAGTCTTACAGTAATCGTATGGCTGCTCATGTGTTAAAACAACATCAGTTTAATATGCTAGCTAAGACCCGGGGATGGAAATACGCACTCATGGGCGCTTATGATGATGGGCGGTACAATGAGGCAGCAGAATTAGAATTATCAGAATTTGGCTTAAGAGCTGAATATTGGATTAATGAAGTTAATGTTGATGATGCTTACAATGATACAGGCATTTGGCATTACATTGCAACTGATCAAGTACGATTTATTAATACTACAAATAATGAAGTAGTCGATCTGGCAGATATACCTGCAATTCCATTTTCGGAAGTGCTACGCGATGTTGATTTGTTTGTAGGAGTAGCCAGTGTGGGCAATGATCCTACCTGGAACGACTCAGGCGGTATTCCGGTTTATAGAGATTACTGGCAAAGTTATTCCTTTGGCGACCTTTCAGAAATTGCTAAAAACAGGAAAGAGATACTTGCCAAGCTCTTGCCCAGATTAAAAATTGCTGAAGTGGCAACCATTAAAGATAAGTTTTTAGTGGTTAAGGGTAAGTTGAGAACTTATAAAATACATATTGGCAGTACCAATATTCTTATGGAACCCAATGACCAGTATTTGTGCATTGTTCCCGACAGGTCTCGTAAAGACCACACCCAAAACTTATTTATCCCTTTTGAAGGAGATAGTGGTTTATCTGTTATTTTATCAAAAGCCTTTTTATTGACCGCAGATGATAAAATTACTGATTCAACCATCACCTCTCAAATTAAGCGGAGATAATACATATACTATTACTATGACAGTAGCCTTCAGGTATCTAGAGGCTACTTTACTTTTTCTAGGCTAACTTTATAAAAGGAATGCTTTTTACAAATAATTAACTGAATGCTCAAAATTGTTATAATTATGCGCTCTTTGTTTTAACATGAGCTTAATAACTGAGGGTAAGTAAGTTAATTCATCTTTTAGTACATAAGCATCTGCACTAACTAAAATAGTTTCATCAGCTAGATCTGCAGAGATTTTACCTGTTACAAAGATGAAAGGTACGTCAGGATACATCTCCTTACTAATTGCTAATGCTTCAACCCCGTTAAAAGGTGGGACATGATAATCTGAGAGAATAATATCGGGAGTGAAATTATTTAAGTTTTCAATAAAAGATTTATATTCCCTACATTCTATAAAATGTACAGGAAGCCCTGCCTTTGCAATCACCCTTCTAATAAATAAGATATCTTCCCCTGTATCTTCAAGTAATAGAACTTTTTTCAATTGAATATAAGGCATAAATGTTCCTTTAATTTTTTATAAAATGACTGAGTAATTACAAGTTTTATAACTAATAATTGGTAAATATGTTTATTTAAAAATTTAAGCAAATCAACACAGCAAAAAATTAACGTGCTATCATTGTAGGTATTCATAATACGAAAACTGCATTGACATAGGCAATAAAATTTGCTACATTAATTTTTTTCAAACTTCTATTTTATGGCTAGTTTAGTCTCTAATAAACTAACTATTATTATATGGGTATCCGTAAGTTTACCCATATTTAAATCATGCTTTATGGCAGCAGCAGCTATTATTAGTCTATCGAATTTACATTTGAATAGCTTTCTGTTGAACATATAACAGAACTCATCCAAATAGTAGCCTATATATTTATCGGAGACCATATAAAACGTGCCTTCCAACTTCCTTCTCGCATTGCTTATTGCCGTATGTACCCATGGTAGTGCCTTACTTGTCTCCTTGGATGGGAGATTGTATGCCGTATGCTCTTTCAACAGCGTTTTAAGATTCACATATGAATTGGATGCGTCTGTCACCACACTAGCGCTTTTATCAACAGTATCCAAGCCCTTTTCCTCTATAGTCGTTGCCTTCAGGTCAGGAATAGACTGCATCTTGATGAAACCACATCTCCTTTTCTTGTCGTGCTTCTTGGGGTTGTGGCCAGTTACTGGCTCCGAGCCTACCATGACCAGCACTTTGCTCTTTTCCTCACTGCTTGTCCCACGTTTTGGCCCTTCTGTGGCAATTCGTTCCCGCTCTTCACCGTTGAGGATGACATGCTCAAAAAAGGCCTCGTCCATCTCAAAAGTACCTTCCATCTTATATTTATTGTCCCTCTGACCCATTATTGACCGTAGTTTGTGCATCATTTTCCATATCGGTTCATAGCGTTTGTGCCCCAGCTCCTTTTGGAGGGCAAGTGCCGATATACCACTTTTGTCACTGCTCATCAGGTGCATTGCCTTGAACCAGTACAAAAAAGGCAGCTTACTTCCGTGCATCACCGTTCCGGAACGTAAGCAAGTACGAAAACGGCAGCACCGACATTCCCACCTTTGACTATGTGATACCCAACGATGCTCCCCTGAACCACAATTAGCGCAGACTATACCTTGTTTTTCACGTACTGACCTGAATCACTCTTTACAACTTTGTTCATCAGGAAAGAAATTATTGAACTCCAGTATTTTCATTTTAGAAGGTTGGTTTTCAATTAATTTCCAATCTTATATCGTAAAGGTGATACGTTGTGACTTTTTGCGGATACCCATATATTATTAATTACGATGAGCAATTTGTTCAATGGCATACAAAAAATACTATTACTCACAAGTTCAGGTAAAAATCAATCATTTATAGAAGAATGTATTGTTCAAGCAGATATTGACCCCTGCTTAAAGCTTTGTAATGATAAAAAAAGCTTTCAAGAAGCGCTTATTGATAATAAACCCGATATCATAATTGCTGATTACCACATGCCTAACATTTACGGATTTGAAATTTTAGCAACCTGTCGCAATATATGTCCTGAAATACCTTTTATTTTTATCCTCGATCAAGTTGATATGAGAATAATTAGAGAAACAGTAATTGCAGAGGCCGATGCTTTTGTTAAAAGAGATAAGCTGAGTGGCTTAGTTCATGTACTAGAAAAGGTCTGGATAAATTGCCAACTAAGATTAACACTTAAAGCACAACAAAACAGAATTCTTGAATTAAAAGAGAAACTAACGTACATTCAAAAAAAATATAGGTTACAAAGTGGTAGTGAAAATTAAAAGGTATCTATTTCATCACTAAAGACCTAAAAGAAACGCTAGATATTATATTTTTATCTCTCACTTTGATGTGATAGTCAATATATCAGCTCCTAAACTTAGAGCGATTTGTCAATTTAAAAAAGCCTCGATTGCAGTTAGTGCTTCCATATTTTTTTCTTCTTGAACAAAATGCCCGCAATCAAATCTTACAACAGAAGCTCCTGAAAGAGCTTCTTCCCATTTTGCCAGGTATTCTGTTGTAATAAATTCATCCTTTGTTCCCCATAGTATCAACCATTTTTTGTTTTGTAATGAGGGCAGCTCGTCCCATTGCTCCTGGTACCAATCTGAAGACCGTACAAGCCCTTTTGCTATAGTTAAAAGGGGTTTCCTAGATGCTTTATCTGGAAAAGGTTTGATGTACTGCCTATGTATATTTTTACTAAGTAACTTCTTATTGCTAAAACCCTTTTTTAGCAATACTTTGGGTGAAAAGTTCATATTAAGGTATAAAAATCTCCCTAACCCACTATTAATAACTTTATTAATCTTTTGTGCCGAAGTGCTCGATTTTGTTTCCCACAACCAACTATTGAAAAGGACAATTTGCTTTATATTGTCTGCATGTTGTACAGCGTAGGATAAACCTATTGGTCCTCCAAAATCATGTACTACTAAAGTGAGATTTTCTAATCCTAATTGCTGAATAAATTCAGTAAGATTGGCAGAATGTGCCTGTGGTGTCCCTTCAAAATTTTCTACTTTTGCCGAAAGACCGAAACCTAAATGGTCAATAGCAATACACCTATAATTCTTAGATAGCTTTTTAATAAAGTCTCTATACAAAAATGACCAAGTAGGTGTGCCATGAACAAATAAGATAACCTCTCCTTCTCCTTCATCAATGTAGTGCATTTTACCTGCTTTTAGTTGAGCAGCATGAGATTGAAAAGGATATTGAGTCGTATCTAGCCATTGCTGTGCAACAAGGTAGTTTACCATAATTGTCAGTAATAAAATAATGAATGTGCTTTTCATAGTCAGATATTTTATGCTAATATCGATGCTATAAAAAACCCCTGACTTGGTCTAAACCAAGATTTTATTTAAACTTTAGCTTTATCGAGTAGCTTGCTAAAATACATGGAGGAAATACATAAGTGTGATCCTGATTAATGGACAGTCATCTTGAAATGGTCACTTCCCAACTGGGGATTGATAAAAAAAGCTACTGCTTCAACAGCAGTAGCTCAATTGATAAAAAATCGCCTACTCCTCTCCAACGTCAATCGCTTTGTATTCTTTAATTACCGGAGCTTGTATAGCTTTTACTTTTTCTTGGTAAGGATTCCATTCTTGCTCAAAAAAAGTATTGATAGGGCTCAGCGTCACTTTTAATGCTTTTTCAGCTTTTACCACTGCCAACTTCTCTGTCTCATTTACAGCCCCCATATTACCTTGTAAATATCCCATAGCACTACCTATTTTTGTGCTTAGCAAATTGCCCCGGTAAACGATCCCCTTGGCGTCTTTTGGTGGAATAATAGTTTGAAGCAATGCATCGATCTTTTCATTTAATGCAGTCCCTTTCTCAATCACTTCTTTGGCTTCTTCTTTTTCTTCGTATTGCTTTTTCACTAAAGCAATGGTTTCTTTTGCCTCCCTTAATTGATCGGTTGCTTCGGTTGCCAGTTTTGAATATTTGAGTACTTCATTTACGGTTTTATAGCGTGCAACCATCTCAGTCATAGGTATATCATATCGAGGGTCAGGATGAACTTTTACAATGGTTTCACTACTCGCATCATTATAACTTACTTTTACTGTATAATTACCGGGTAAAATAGCAATTCCTCCGGGTTGAGGGGCATCTTTCTTTTTAGGCGTGTCTGCACTTCTCACTCCTGCCCTATCTAATTCCCAATAAAAGCGGTTCATTCCTACTACAGCAGGCATTTTCAATGAGCGCATCATGGTACCATCATCATTCATAATCGATACATCTACAGAGTCTTTTTCAGGTATCTCCTCCCCATCTTCTTTTGCTATAAGTTCTTTCAAAGAAAAGGTAATTAGCGCTCCTTTTTTTCTGTTCTCTCCGGCAAAAGTGGCATTTCCACCAAAGCGTACTCCGGCAGCTTCTCTATTATATGCTAAGTAGGCATCAGGTGCTTCATACACATGTACTTTCTCACTTAATAAGTTTTCTCCTTCTGAAGCTAAAGCGCGTAGCGGTCTTATATCATCAAGCACCCAAATTGACCGCCCGAATGTACCTATCACTAAATCATACTCTCTTGGGTGAATCGTCATATCCATAGTAGAAACAGTAGGATAGTCTTTGCCCCACTTATTCCAATTTTCCCCTGCATCAATGCTAAAATATAAACCAAACTCAGTTCCTAAAAATAGCAACTTAGGTTCAACGGAATCTTGTACAAAACTAAGACAATACCCCCAAACATCATTTTCATCAACCAGACGTGTCCAAGATTTCCCGAAATCTGTCGTTTTATACAACCAAGGTGTCCAATCGTTTCTCCGATAATTATTAATCACCACGTAGGCTTCTCCTGCTACTTGGGTTGATGCTTTGATTTGTGTTATCCAACTTCCTTTAGGTACTTCTTTAATATTTCCAATTACATTTTCCCATGTCGCACCACCATCTTTAGTCAGTTGTAAGTTGCCATCATCTGTTCCTGCCCAAATTACCCCTGCTTCTACCTGACTTGGAGCAATGGAAACAATGGTCATGTGGTTCTCTGCCTGCGTTACATCATAGGTCAAGCCACCTGTTTCTTTTTGTAGTTGGGCTTTTTCAGGATCGTTAGTCGTAAGATCGGGAGAAATTACTTCCCAGGTAGTACCTTTATCAGTACTTTTAAAAAGATATTGGCTTCCGTAATAAACCGTAGCAGGGTTTGCAGGGTCAAGCGCAATAGCTGAATTCCAATTAAATCGAAGCTCCTCTTTTTCAGGATGAATCGGCTTCATGTATGCTTGCGCCCCGGTTTCATAATCATAGCGCATCAGATTTCCGCCCTGCCACATCGTATATCCATATCGGCTATCAGCAGGATCGGGCACTACATCAAAACCGTCTCCAAATGAAAGCTCTTCAAAGTAGCTATTTCTAATACCTCCATTTCTCCAAGTATAAGCAGGACCCCGCCAAGAACCATTGTCTTGCATGCCACCATACACATTGTAGGGAATTTCATTATCTACATTAATATGGTAAAACTGCCCTACCGGCAAATTTTCTACAAATCGCCAACTTTTTCCACGATCGCGGGTAATTGCTAAACCACCGTCGTTACCATCCATCATAAATGAAGGGTTTTCAGGATGGATGTACCAAGCGTGGTGGTCTACATGAATATCCGTTGGTTTTCTATTCCAAGCTAATAGATTACTGAAAGTCTTGCCACCATCTTCACTTACTTTTACAATTCCGTAAACATTATATAACCTGTTTTCATTCTTTGGGTCAACATACAAATCAGAATAGTAAAAAGGCCTGTTACCCACATCTTTATCGCTAACTTTCATCCATTTTACACCTCCATCGGTTGATTTATACAAAGCATTTTTCTCCGCTTCTACCAGGGCATAAATGATATCAGGATTACTTGGTGCTACAGCTAATCCCATTCTGCCTAACTCTCCTTTTGCAAAACCCTCTTTTTCGGTTTGCTTTTTCCAATTCTTGCCTCCGTCAATAGTGATGTATAAACCAGAGCCTTCTCCACCTGATTTAAAGTACCAAGCATCTCTTTGGAAATGCCACAGTGCTACTACCAATTTATCGGGGTTACTAGGGTCAACTACCATATCGGCTACGCCAGTTCTATCATTTACAAAAAGTACTTTTTCCCAAGTCTCTCCTCCATCAGTAGTTTTATATACACCCCTTTCAGGATGTGCTCCCCATGCTGAACCTTGTACACCTGCATATACAATATCAGGATTGTGTTTATTGATAATGATTTTATGGATGTTTCTGGTATTTTCCAAACCCATCAACTGCCAGTTCTTCCCACCATCAAGGCTCTTATAAATACCATACCCGCTTGATTGGCTGTTTCTTGGATTTCCTTCACCTGTACCTGCCCAAATTACATCGGGGTTTTGCTGGTTAATTGCTACAGCACCAATAGAGGCTGCTTTCTCATGTTCGAAAATAGGTTGCCAAGCAATTCCACCACTTTCCGATTTCCACAAGCCTCCTGAGGCGGTACCTACATAAATTATATCGGGATTATCCGTAACTGCATCTATCGATGTCACCCTACCGCTCATCCCTGCAGGACCAATGTTGCGTATTTTTAAACCTTGTAGCTTTTCTGTATCTATTTTCTGCGCTGAAAGCGAAAGGACAGACAATAGAAAAGTACTCATGTAAATGACAATTTTACCCAATGCCGCTGAGTAGATGTTTTGCATAATTGTTATAGTTTTTGTTAAATAACTCTATTCATCGCTGAATTTAAGCAAGCCTATTGGTTTGAGCAAAAAAAGAACGCAAGTTGCTGATGATAAAAACTCTTTTTTACCACCATCTCACAAATCAATTAGTTGAATTAGTGGGGTATAAGAATATAAATTCCATCAATATTTAATCTAGCTAACTACCCGGAAAATACACTAATGTATAAGGCAATGATTTTGACTTATCTCCTGCAAAAATTCGATAACTGTCTATAAGAAATCGGAAAGTGTGGCTTTTACTGTGTTGGTAAATATATCCACTCCAAAGTACATGATGTTCTTTATTAATGGGAAGATTGAGAGCCTCCTCTTCTGTTTGTAGAAGAGATAACACAGGCATGGTTTCACTCATTGAAAGTATAAAATAATTTTGGCTCTATATGATTTTACTTAAGTGAGATGATAAAAGTACCGAATATATTTGTGTTCCTACTTACATCTTACTCATGTTGAAAGATTTGCCTGTATAATTGAGAGAAATATTTTTTAGAAAGCCTCAAAGTTTTTTAGGGAGATTCATTGCTTCAGCTTCTGTCTTTGTAGGACTATACTGATAGATCAACTTTAACATTTCATTTACATCTTCTTCAAATTCCAAGTGATAATCTTCATGCATTTTGCTAAGCTTCTTGAGTACTGTATCTGCTTTTTTACAAACATATCGCGCAAATGAATCTGCTCTTCTTTCCTTCCCTACCAATACACGTTCATAATTATTTTTAAAAAACTCATTTACTAACACAAGATTTAGCACTACTTCGTCGTATTTATCTTTGGTCACTTTTACATGCTCATTAATAGATCCTGAAAAATCGCGCATATCCATCATAAGCAGTCCGGGTGTATGGCTATAGCCTACTTTCGACATGTGTTTTATACTACTTATGAGCTCTTCCCGATTCTCTTTCATCTTAATTTCATCAGAAAGTAACTCAAATTGCAATTTCTTAATAAGCAATCTATCCTTTCTGATTAACCTGAGTAATATTTTATCTTTCTCAGGTTCAGGCATTGCTCTTATTGCTGCTTCTAATTCCTTGGATAATTTTTCCATGCAACAAAATTATGAACATGCATGAATTTTAGAGTGCTTTATAGAGAAATCTCAAAAAAACGTTTCTTGCCTTTTTTTATCAAAAAAACTCTCTTAAAATTGTAATGCATTCTACATATGGAGCTTTTATTGATTTTTCTTCAATTTAATTTTTAATACCTCTCCTTACTACATAGACATAATTCAAACTAACTCATTGTTAATAATTTTAATTTCTTTGAATTATGAAAAAAGTATTAAGTTCCATTTTCTTTCTATCATGTTTTGTATTTTTTATTTCTTGTTCCGGAAATAGGCAAAAAGTTGAAACCTCTGCCGATTCAGCAAATGAAGCTACAACTATTGATTCAGTTGCAACTGATATCGATACTGCTGTAGGAACTGTTGATTCTTCCTTGGATGCTTTTAGAGATTCTTTAGAAGCAGAAGCTGATTCAATAATTATAATTGAATAAATTTCTGTCAAAAAAACATTTAATTTAAAATAATGCCTTCCTAAATATTCTAGGACGGCATTTTCCTTTCTGCCTAATTCTATAAAAATATTTTTGGTTGAAAAGATATAATTTAAACGCATTTAAAAATCACAAATGCAATTTCATACCTTCGTGACTAGCTTTGAATCCCAGTTTCTCATAAAACTTTAATGCCTCTGGTCTAAGCTTATCGGTAGTCAACTGCATCACATGTGCTTTCCTCTCTTTAGCTCGATCTATTGCCCATCTAAACATGTGTTTTCCTAAACCTTCTCCTCTTTTTTCTTTGGCTATTCTTACTGCTTCAATTTGTGCTCTTACACCACCTTTATAAGTTAGGTATTGAATAAAACTAAGCTGCATTGTACCAATTACAACTCCGGTCTCATCACATAAAACCATTAATTCTTGGTTATCATCGGCAAGAA
The DNA here is from genome assembly GCA_038748185.1 of Bacteroidota bacterium. Lineage (GTDB taxonomy): Bacteria > Bacteroidota > Bacteroidia > Cytophagales > Flammeovirgaceae > Chondrinema. The sequence goes on along the minus strand of JBCDJE010000011.1, from coordinate 903 downwards.
TTTTTTCAAAGGCGCTTTGATATACCTCAGGTAAAGGTAGCTGATACATTTCTCGCTTACTTCCTAACTGATCGTCGGCTAAGAGTTTTACTACATCAGCTAGGTCTTTCCATGTGGCCTTTCTTATTTCCATTGTATTTATTGCATTTCGTTGATTTAATTATAAAGATGAGCATTTTTTCTGTTTACCCTTAAAAGTAAGTTTATGATTAAATAATTATCCCTATTTAGGGAAATCCCTATTTAGAAAATTCACAGCTTTTCAAATGAGCCACAATTGATTACGAATTTTATAAATTGTTGCCGAACTTTTAAAATACACCTTTCCAAATAGAACTTTGGTATAATAGTAATATAAATAGTATAAGAATAGGGAAATATTTATTTCCCTATTTTCCTAAATCAATATTTAGGGAAATAGGAATAGAAGATGATCATATTTTCGATATTCTTAAATTAAGCCTTTTAAACGATTTTGATTTCAAAGGATGGTAAGTTTTAGAGTTCACAACTCTAAGTCAGTTAAAATTGCTTAAAATAGTATATAATACATTTTTTGATAGGACGAATAAGTGATGTTTTAATAGAAGTCATAGTAGATATAACTTAAAGGCGTAAGATCATAAGATAATGAAGTAAGTATATAATTTCCCTAAATCCCTATTTCCATAAATACATAATTCCCTAATTAGGTATTTCCTGAAAAGTTAAACTTTTGAAGGTTAGGTTTATCTTAAAAAAGCCACCTTAAATAATACAACTTTACAAAAAGTTGCATAATAGAGGTAAATCTTAAAGCAAATTTTTTTGTAAACCTAAAACAAAGTATTAGCATTGCATGTCCCTAATTTCCCATTTCCCTAAATAGGGAAATTTATTACTTTTAAAATAAAAATAAATGAG
>JBCDJE010000010.1:0-18141 GCA_038748185.1 Bacteroidota bacterium | reverse complement strand
TTTTTGTTAAAAAAAATGATCATGGAGTAGTCCTACTTATCAGCTTATTACTCTATAGTTAGTATACAGTAATAAGATAATGGATATTGACGAACTCATATATAAGAAATTAAATGGAACGGCTACTCCAGAAGAAGTATCTGAGCTAATTAAATGGTTAAATAGCGATGAGAAAAACCCCTTTATTTATCAGGGAATAGAAAACCATTGGAAAGGCGAAAAGGAAAATTTAAAGCAGTATAAAGCGAATACTTGGGATGGATTATTGGAAAAAATTCATGTAGCAAAGAAAGAAGCTCCTACTCCAGTTAGGGTTGTTTCAAACAATAAAAATCCATTCTCTATAGATATATGGAAATTTGCTGCCTCATTGCTCATCTTATTAATTGCTTCATATACTTTGTGGATTAATTATAAAAGTAAGCCAGTACCTATCAAGCAGGCCATTGAGGTGGAAATGAATATCAGGTATAATCCGGCTGGCGTAAAATCCACTATTACATTACCAGATAAAAGCGTAGTTAAATTAAATTCTGAAAGTAAATTATCTTTTCCAAAGGTATTTTCTGGCCTAAATCGCAAGGTATACCTAGAAGGTGAAGCATTTTTTGAAGTTGAAGAAAACCCTCAAAAACCATTTATAATCCAAACAGGCGAATTGAATACTGAAGTAAAGGGAACTTCCTTTAATATTAATGCTTTCCCCGACCGTAACAAGGTATCCATCGCTGTTGTAAGCGGATTGGTATCCGTTTATGATAGCCAAAAAGAAATAGCTATTCTTCCGGGAGAATTAGCACTTTATGAGTTGATAGATAATTCATCAAATCAATTAAATAAAAGAAATTTTGAGTCTGAAGAAATTGCATGGAAGGATGGCATCATAGTATTTAGGGAAGCCTCATTTACAGAAGTAAAAGAAACTTTAGAAAGATGGTATGGTATCAAAATCAAATTACAAAGAAATATAAGTTTTCAGCAGGGGTTTACGGGTAGCTATGAACATGAACCTTTGAATAGTGTAATGGAAAGTATCTCTTTTGCGGGAGAATTCCATTACAAAATAGATACAGATAGTAACCAAGTAATTATTTGGTAAATAACCAGCTTCAAACTAACTATTAGGGATTATCTAGCGCACAGAAAGTCAAAAATACCCTCACCTACGTGAACTGTGGAAGGTCTGACGTAAAGTGAGGGAGTGATTGCTTTTGCCTTTTTTTTCACACAAAAACATTTAAAAATATGAAATGGAAACCATTACATCAAATTATCAGAATGTCTAAGTATGCCTTATTAGGAATTTTTCTTCAAGCATCATTGGGTACTATACTTATTGCAGGAAATAGTATTGCGCAAAAAAGTATTGAAGAAATTTATGTCGACTTAAAAGTAGATAATGCTTCAATAAGAGAGGTATTTAAAAAAATTGAACGGAAAACCGATTTTGAATTCGCCTATAAAGGGAATGTATTGAAGATTGATGAAAGATATACAGTCAATTTTAATGAAAGTTCATTAGGCGATATCCTGCGTTATTTCTCGCTCAAGTCAAGTCTAAAATTTAAAAGAGTAAATGAAAACATTAGTGTAGTTCGAAAGCTAAATGAGCTAAAAACCCAACCAGAGGTAGAAGAAATTTTACCAACTCAAGTTAAAATTTCCGGCATAGTTACATCAGTAGAAGATGGTGAGCCGTTACCTGGGGTAAGTATATTAGTGAAAGGCACTACCATAGGAACAACTACTGATTTTGATGGAAAATACCTGCTAGAAGTAAACAGTAGTGTAGTGCTTCAATTTAGTTATATTGGTTATGAAACTCAAGAAATTGAAGTAGGTAGCCAATCGGTTATCAATGTAGCCTTGGAGGCTGATCTCGAGCAACTGGAAGAAATAATTGTGGTAGGATATGGAACGCAACGTAAAGCCGATGTTACGGGATCAGTGGCAAGGATAAGTACTGAAACCACCGCCGATTTACCTAACTATACAGTACTACAGTCTTTACAAGGACAAATTCCCGGTGTAAATATCTCTTCACCTGAGCGTGCAGGGCAAGATCCAAGTTTAAGGATTAGAGGGAACAACTCTCTTACTGCTTCAAATAATCCGTTAATTGTGGTAGATGGTATTATTTATAATGGCAGTATTTCTGATTTCAATGCCAATGATATTGAAACCATAGATGTGCTCAAAGATGCAAGTGCCGCCGCAGTATATGGAGCTCGGGCAGCAAACGGAGTTTTGTTGATTACTACAAAAATAGGAAAAACGGATAAACCTACGTTCAATTTTAATACATATGTAGGTTTTCAGGAAGCTGATAAATTGATTGATGTATTGGACGGTCAGGGCTATGAACAGAAAATAGCAGACTACAATAGTATCCTTCTGGCTGATAACCCTAATGCTTCGCCAATAGAGCTTACTAATATAGAACTTGAAAACCGAGACAACGGAATCGAAACGGACTGGATAGATAAATCGCTTAGAACGAGTATTATCAATAACTATCACCTGAGTGTTTCTGGCCAGTCAGAAAAAACCAATTATTATATCTCGGGTACTTATTTTAAGCAAGAAGGCATTGTGGTAAACGATAACTTTGACCGCGCTACGCTTAACCTCAATCTAACCAATGATATCACAGATTGGTATTCTGTAACTGTAAAAACTGCCTTCTCATCTAAAGACTTTTCTGGTAGAGAAGCAAGTCTGGATCAGGCATATAGACAAAGTCCTTATGGAAGTTTTTTTGATGAAGATGGTCCTGGTGGATTTGCTTTTTTACCAATAGGAGATCAATTAGGAGAACATCCTTTAATTAGAACCCTAATCGAAAATGAGGATAAAAGAACAAGTCTATGGGGTTTAATATCGAGCAACTTAGAAGTCCCTTTTATTCCCGGTTTAAAATGGACACTGAATTATTCTAATAGCCTCAGAGATCGTCGTATCAATAATTTTTTTGATAATGAAACTACAGTAAATGGACAAATTCAAAATGGGATTGCAGAAAAAAGATATGATCGGTTTAATGATTGGACATTTGATAATATCTTAAATTACCGCAAAGTATTTAATGAAAAGCATTCCCTTGATCTAACACTGCTTCTTAGTAGAGAATACAGAGAAATAGACTCAACCTTTACGCAAGGAAGTAACCTTGTATCACAAGAGTTGGGTTATAATAATTTAGGACTAGGAGAAATACAAACAGCCGGTTCAAACTTAGAAGAGCAAAACAGCATTGCCCAAATGGCTCGTTTGAATTATGGATTTGATAATAGGTATGCTATTACGCTTACTGTCAGGAGAGATGGGTTTTCTGCTTTCTCAGCAAATAATAAATATGCAACTTTCCCGGCTGCGGCTTTTGCCTGGACATTGACCAACGAAGATTTTTTGAGTAATATAAATTGGTTGAATTATCTAAAACTCAGGGTTTCTTATGGAAAGAATGGCAACCAAGGGATTGATCGTTACAGCTCGCTAGCCAGAATAGGCACTAATCAGTATTTATATGGTAACGGAGGGACTACAATCGCTACTTTCACAATCAATTCTTTGGCAAATAATAACCTAACTTGGGAAACGACTACCTCAAGAAATCTAGGGATAGATTTTCAACTCTTTAATAATAGACTTTCTGGTTCAATTGATGCCTATTTGACTAATACAGAAGACCTACTGCAAGAGAGAAGCCTCCCTCAAATTTCCGGTTTTGCCAATGTAATTACCAATATCGGTGAAGTAGAGAATAAAGGGATTGAACTTTCCCTCAATAGCAAAAATGTAAACAATACGAATTTTAAATGGAGTTCAGGTTTTATTTTTTCACTTAACAGAAACGAAATTGTTACCCTTGGCGGCCTAGATGCCGATGGTGATGGTATCGAAGATGACGACATTTCTAATGGTTGGTTTATTGGAGAACCTACTGATGCCATTTTTGGCTTTAAAACAGATGGCATTTATCAACTGAATGACGATATACCTGATGGATTTAGGGCTGGCGATTTTAGATTAGTAGATACGGATGGTAATGGAGAAATTACACCAGATGATAGAGTTATTCTTGGTGCCCGATCACCCAATTTTAGGATCAGCATTTCTAACACATTAAAGTATAAGCAATTCTCTTTATATGTCTTGGTAAACTCTGTGTTGGGAGGTGGAAACCAAAACTTTTATGTAGGAGATAATTTTGAAACAAGAAGTGTAAACAGGCGTGGCTTCACAACATTTTCAGAGCGCTTTAATTTACAAAATGTGCCTTATTGGGCGCCAAATAATCCAACGAACGATTATCCTAGATTGGACTACTCTGCACCATTCGATCATCCTATTTTAGAAAATCGAGGTTTTGCGAGAATACAAGACATAAGCCTAGCCTACAGTTTCAATGAGGCTTTTTTGGAGAAAATTAAACTTCAAAGATTGAGAGCCTATGCTTCTATCAAGAATTTATACACATTCACCGATTGGTCTGGTTACAATCCTGAGACACAAAGTACCATTCGAGATTTACCCTTCCTGAGAAGCTTTACTATGGGTCTTGATCTTACTTTTTAAATAAAAACTTTATCATTATGAACTATATATTAAAATACATATACCTCTTTAAGCAAGCAATAACTTATTTTTTTATTATTTGTATTATCCAAGCTTGTGATGACGCTATTTTAGATGAAGAGCCGGCGAGCTTTTTAAGTCCTGACAATGCTTTTCAATCTGTAGAAGGATATGAAGCAGCTATTGCAGAACTGCATAGGTTGTCCCGTGGATTACGTACCTCAGAATTGATTAATGGAGGTTTAGAAGTAGATAAGGCAATTACAACTATTTATGCTAATGGAACAGATTTATCTTGGTTTGTAGTAACCAGCCAGAATTTCTTTACAGATTATTCTCTTATCAATTCTACCAATAATATTGTGAGAAACTATTGGAGATTGCTTTATAAAATCATAGGTAATTCCAATACAATACTTAATAATATTCAGGAAGCATCATTTGAAGAAAACAATAAACTGGAAATAGAAGCTAGGGCGCGTTTCTTTCGAGCATTTGCTTACAGGTATTTAGTGTACCTATACGGCGATGTTCCAATACTAGAAGAAGAAATCAGTTCTCCAAAGTTCGACTTTTCACGTAACTCTGCCAGTGAGGTCTTGTCTTTTATGAAAGAGGATTTGACTTTTGCCAGCCAACATTTAATACAAGAAAACCCGGGAGATGGCAGGCTTTCAAAAGCGGCTGCGGATCATGTACTGGCAGAAACACTGATTTCCATGGGGGACTATGATGCTGCTATTGCCGCTGCTTCAAGTGTGATAAATGATGGGCAATACAGACTTATGGAAGAAAGGTTTGGTGGATTTACTAACTTGCCCGGCGACGTATTTTGGGATTTATTTCGCCGCGATAATCAGAATCGTACTAGTGGCAATATGGAATCTATATGGGTTTGGCAATTAGATTTTGAAGTCCTGAATAGTGATCCTAATCACAGGTTTACAAGAGCATGGAGTCCACTTACTGAAAGACTCAAAGATTCTGAAGGCAATCGCGCTATCATTGCAGCAGATACATTAGGTCGCGGTGTAGGTTTTGTAAAACCTACGTTGTATCTCGATTCTACTATCTGGCTTTCAGATTTTAACAACGATATTAGAAATTCTAGCTACAATATGCAGCGACGCTATTATAATAATAACCCGGCTTCTCCAGACTTTGGGCAAGTTGTGATTCCCATTCAATCAGATTTAAATCGCAATCACTTTGTATTTGTAAAAAAAGCGGCTGCTCCCGAGGGATACCCACAAGGGTATGATCGAAATGGAAGAATGTATACCGATATTTATGCAATAAGATTAGCAGAGACATATTTACTTCGCGCCGAAGCCTATTTGGCTAAAGGTGATAATGTTAGTGCTGCTGAAGATATAAATGTAGTACGTAATCGTGCTCAAGCTACTCCTGTAGACCCTGCCAATGTCGATATAGATTATTTATTGGATGAACGGGCTAGAGAGTTAGTCGCCGAAGAACCCAGACGGCTTACTTTAACACGTATGAATAAATTGGTTGAAAGGGTAAGAAAATACAATCCTGTATCCGCGCCTTCTATTCAAGAACACCATAATTTGTGGCCAATACCTCAAGATGAAATAGACGCCAACATAGAAGTAAGCATAAGACAGAATCCCGGGTATTAGTTAGAGGTTCTTTGGGAAGTGTACTTAAAAGTAGATTTTATTTACTTTTCTAAAGCATGCTTCCCAAATTTTTTCTAATTTGCCTCCACCATTTATTCTTACTGATGAAATGAACATAAGTTTTCATCATTTCAAATTCACAAATGAGAATGACGAAAATTTATGTGAGTTCTGAATGTATTTCAATTTTTTAAACATTCAGAATGACAAAAAATTTTAACCACATGAAAGATCGCTTTTTTCTATTTATTATAGCTTTTTTCGGATCAATTTGCTTTTTACAAGCACAAGCTACCAAGCCCAATGTATTGTTTATTTGTGTAGATGACCTTAGACCTGAGCTAGGATGTTACGGACAATCTTATATAAAATCTCCCAATCTCGATAAGTTAGCCGGTGAAAGTTATTTGTTCAAGCAACACTTTGTAACCGTGCCGACTTGTGGCGCTTCAAGGTATAGTATGCTTACAGGTAAATTACCTCAAACGGTATCAGATGTGAAAAACTCTGCTTTTGTGAGTGCATTACAAGGAAAACCCGAGAGCGAGATTCCTGAATCTTTTATTCATCATTTAAAACGAAATGGATACTATACCATCGGTATTGGTAAAATTTCGCATCATCCTGACGGAAAAGTTTATGGATATACTGAACCCGTAAGTAAAAAGATTGAGCTACCTTATAGCTGGGATGAATTAATTTTTGATTACGGAAAATGGGGCACAGGGCATAATGCCTTCTTTGGATATGCCAATGGTACAAACAGGAATACGCTTAATAAACAAGTAAGACCCTATGAGAAAGCTGATGTAGATGATACTGGCTATCCTGATGGTATCATTGCCGAACTGGCAATTGATAAATTGCGCCAAGCCAAAGAACGAGATCAGCCCTTTTTCTTAGGGGTTGGATTTTTTAAACCTCACCTCCCATTTACAGCACCTTCGAAATACTGGAATTTATACGATACTGTTGACATTCCTCTTTCCCCAAATAATTTCTTGCCTGAATATGTCAGTAGATCAAGTCTACAAAACAATGGAGAATTCAATAATTATCAACTGGGAGAAGAAAAGGCTACATTGGAGAAAAGTATTTCAGCTGCTTATGCAAAAAAGCTAAGGCATGCTTATGCTGCCTGTGTAAGTTATGTAGATGCGCAAATTGGAAAAGTACTTAATGAATTGAATGACTTGGGTTTAGCAGAAAATACAGTTGTAGTTGTTTGGGGAGACCATGGTTGGCACTTGGGCGATCATTTGATTTGGGGGAAACACACTATTTTAGAAAGGGCATTGCATGCTACGTTAATCATAAAAACACCAGATCAGAATCAAAATGCTACGATCAATAAAATAGTAAGCAGCATTGATATTTACCCTACTTTAATGGAATTGTGTGGTACTAATATGCCGTATAAAACTAAAGGAAGAAGTCTCTTGCCACTTTTTAGTAATCCGACTGATAACAATTGGGAAGAAGCTGCTTATAGTTATTTTAGGAATGGCATTTCACTGAGAACTGAAAGGTTTAGGTTCAATAAATACAATCGAGATGATTTACCTATAGAATTATTTGACCATGAAACTGATCCTAACGAAACGGTCAATATCGCAGAAAATAATCAAGATACAATCGAAGAACTCATGCCTGTTTGGGAAAAAGGTAATACCCGATTTTTTGAGAAATAATAGATGGTTCTATAAATTGAAGCCTGAATGACATTATCAAAATCAGAAATCTTGTTGTTATCTTCTTGGATGATTGGGGCTGTATTTTTATCAGCTTGTAATAAAGCACAACAAACTCATTCTCAAAATAGTACTAACAGTCCAATTTCCAATATATGGGGAAAAGCTATCACTAAGAAAGTAGCAGTTAAAGAATTCAGTGTGTTTATCGGGAAAGAGGGCTTTGCCTACAACCATCACCCCCAAATTACTTCCTACAAAGGAAAACTTCTGGCTACCTGGTCAAGTGGCATTTATAATGAAGATGAGCCGGGTCAGATAATGCTATTATCATCTTCAACTGATGAAGGAGAAACTTGGTCAAATCCTAGTCCAATTTTCGATAAACAGCAAGGTAAATACAATGATTTAGTGTATACATCTGAAGGAATTCTACTACGTAACGATACTTTGTTTGCTTTTTGTGGGGTATATGATTATGAGAGCACATTGGAAGTGAAGCAAGATCCGGTATTCCCCAAAATGCCAGAGGAAGGACTATTACCTTATCAAAAAATTGCTACTAGCGCTCATAGAACTGAACTGAAAATATCCGTTGATAATGGTAAAACTTGGTCAGCTTCAAAAACAATAATTAAAGATTTTATCCCTAATTTAAAACCTTTTGAAACGATTTCAGGAAGGCTTATTATTCCCGGAAACATGTCTTTCCCCTACACTGATCATAGTCCAATAAGCAGAAAATGGAAAATGAGTGGAGTTGACGGGTTGCCACCCAATTTTATAGATGCACCACGATGGTTTGAAATAGTGCAAGAAGAGGTTAAGTTCTCTTTCCAATTTTGTGAAGCTTCTATCATCCAGTTGGATAATGGGACATTGAAAGCATTTTTTCGAACTAATCAGAAATACCTGGCTGTATCAGAAAGCAAAAACAACGGAAAAAGCTGGACTTCACCAAAGCTTACCGATTTTACAGATTGCGGTAGTCGTTTCGAGTTCGGCATTTTGCCTGATGGCAGGTATTTTGGTATCACTTGTCCCAAACCAAAATCAGTGCGTACACCTTTGATACTGGCTACCAGCGAAGATGGGAGGCTGTTTAATAAACACTTCATTTTAGGTGATGAACCTGCTACTGAAGCCCGCATCTCAGGAAGATGGAAATATGGGAGGTACGGGTATCCTTCTTTTCACTTCAAAGATGGCAAAATGTATGTAATTTACTCTAATAACAAAGAAGATATTCAACTATTCCGATTCTCAATTGCCGAACTCAATTAACATAGCATTCGATGAGTAAGTACACATTACTAAATCTCTATTTTATAATTCTTTTTTTGATTGTTCTGTTCTAAAGACTTCGTCCGAAACTTCGCTTGAAACTTCATCTGATTAATTTTTAAGCTTTTTAATACTCAAAGTATTAGTATTCATATCAGCTTAGTAAATTGTAAAAAATATAAGCATTTGAAAATATGGATAAATATGCCAACACAATGACTTGGACTTACCTATTAGGAAAAGTAGTTCTCATACTAATATTATCAATAGTAATAGGTATACCTGTTTTTGCCCAAAACACCTCTGAAAAAGCAGTTTGGATATCGCCAATGAATGAGAAGCATACAGATTATGGTGTCTTTTTGTTTCGCAATACTTTTTTACTAGATCAAATCCCGGAAGTGTTGCCAATCCATGTTACAGCTGATAATCGTTATAAACTGTATGTAAATGGGATATTGATAGGAGCCGGTCCAGCCAGGGGTGACTTAGAAAATTGGTACTATGAAACTTATGATATAAAAAGCTATTTAAAACAAGGTAAAAACAGTATCGCCGCTGAAGTAGTAAACTTTGGCGAAGGCCGACCTATGGCACAATTTACTTTTCGAACTGCTTTTTGGATGAATGTAGAAAGTCCTGAATTTGCATTTTTAAACACTGGTTCAGGAAATTGGAAAGTGAAAGAAAACGAAGCTTATAAAGCAATTCCGTTCGGATATATGCTTCATGGCAAATATTATGTTTGTGGCCCTGGGGACAATCTTGATTTTCATAAAGATCCTAAAGATTGGATACTTCCATCCTTCAATGATACTAATTGGAAAAATTCTTATTCAATTGTTACCCAACAAAATGATACTTCATGGCATTTGATACCAAGGGACATCCCTTTTATGGACACCAAGGAAGAAAAAATTGAAAAGATAGCTAGGGTGCAGGGATTAGAAAATAAATTTTGGTCGGAATATCCCGATAAAAGTATTACCATCCCCCCTTCTTCACGTGTAACCTTGTTGTTTGATGCTGAAGTACTTACGATTGGTTTCCCGCAATTTAAGTTCTCAGGAGGCAAAGACAGTGAAATAAAAATCATTTATGCTGAAGCTTTACAAGATAAAAATGAAATAAAAGGAAACCGTAATGAGATTGAAGGAAAGGAGATAGTTGGTTACTACGATATAATACGACCAGACGGAGATAAAGAAACACTTTTTGAACCATTATGGCTAAGAACATTCCGATATGTTCAATTGGAAATTAATACTGGAGAAAAAGCATTGGAATGGTTAGGGTTTACCAATCGCTTTTATGCTTATCCTTTAACTTTTGATGCCACTTTTCAATCTTCTGAATCTATTTATGAACAGTTTAACACGGTAGGTTGGCGGACTTTACGTCTTTGTGCCGGAGAAACTTATTTCGATTGCCCCTACTACGAGCAATTACAATATATTGGTGATACCCGTGTACAAGCTTTAATAACCCTCTATCTTTCGAAAGATGACCAATTAGTAAGAAAAGCCATCAAACAATTTCATCGTACTATTTTACCTGAAGGCTTAACACATAGCCGACACCCTGCTAACAAAAGGCAAATTATTCCCGGATTTTCACTCTACTGGGTATCTATGTTATATGATTACCTCATGTTGCGAGATGATCCGGCGTTTATACGTCAATATATAGATGAGATCGATGGAGTATTGAGATATTTCAAACCCTATATTGGCGAACAAAATATGTTGGCGCATCTGTCACCGGGAAATACAAATGATGGTAGTTTACCGGAATATTGGTATTTTACAGATTGGTCTAAAAAGTTCAGCAGAGGTATTCCTCATGGCGTTTACGATAATAAATCTTCCGTCATCACCTTACATTATGCAAATACATTATTTCAAGCAGCCATGATAGCTGATTATTTTAATGAAAATGCCAAAGCGAAACAGTACAAACAACTGGCTCAACAATTAGTAAAAGGAACTGTAGATGCTTGTTTTGATGATGAGAAAGGATTAATTGCCCAAACGCCTGATAAAAAATTGTTCAGTCAGCATGCAAATATTTTGGCAGTTCTTACCAATGCTTTTCCAATTGCTCAACAAAAAGAAATAATGACTAAAATACTGAATGATGATTCGCTGATCCAATGTTCTATGTACTTCAGGTTTTACCTGTTTGAAGCTTTAAAAAAATTGGATATGGACAGCGAAATCCCAAGGCTGTTTGATTTTTGGCATGAAGCATTAGAAATGGGTTTAACGACTTTTCCGGAAAAGGAAGGCAATACACGTTCTGATTGCCATGCTTGGAATTCGAGTCCCTTGTACTTTTTCTTGTCTGCCTTTGCTGGTGTTGAACCTGCTGAACCTGGTTTCAAATCTGTGAGGATTAGTCCACAGTTAATTAATATGGAATACGTAAATGCATCAGTCCCTCATCCAAATGGCGCCATTATAGTAGACCTCAAAAAAAGCAGAAAGGGTATCTCCGGTAAGGTCATTTTACCCGATAATATAACAGGCGAATTGATATATGGAGACGAAAAAGAGAGACTAGGTAGTGGTTTAAATAAAATTGATTTGAACAATTAATTTTTGACTGAAATTAATGGTTATCTATGGGTTTGAGTATTTGTTACCGTATAACAGCTAAATTAAAAACGCTATAACTTAGCAAGTTAATAGTTAAGTTTTTACAATTGGGTATTATTCAACCATAAAACCGATCCTAACGAAACGGTCAACATAGCAGAAAATAATCAGGATACAATCGAAGAGCTCATGCTTATTTGGGAAAAAGGTAATACCCGATTTTTTGAGAAATAATGGATTGTTCTATAAATTGAAGACTAGAAACAACTAATTGAATTAAAAACAACTCAATAAAATCAGATTGGTATGGCAAAGAAAATGGAATTAGCAGACTTAGAATTAGTAGCTTCCACTGACACACGTGCCCAAAGAGTAGCAGTGCTTCAAGAGCCTGGAAGTATTGAGATGGCTTATGCAAAAATTCCTGAGCCTGCCGACCATGAGATCAGGATAAAAATTTTATATGTAGGTATTTGTGGTTCCGATGTAGAAACTTACCGCGGTATTCGCAAACCTGAATTTGTTTCTTTTCCCGGGCGCTTGGGGCATGAAGTTTCCGGAATTATTGACAAAGTTGGCTCCAATGTGCACACACTCAAAGTGGGGCAAAAAGTCTCTTGCCGTTATGTGTGGGGCGCATTTGCCGAATATATTGTTTGTGAGCCCTTTAATGTAAAAGTAGTACCCGATGATTTTCCTGATGAAGAAATAAGTTCTTTAGAAGTGTTACCGGGTATTTTACATGCAGCAGAGTTAGCCAATATCAGTGCACATTCGAATGTTTTGATTACCGGTCAAGGGGTTAGTGGTTTAGTGATGACCCAAGTCATTAGTTTGTTCAGCCCTAAAAACCTGGTGGCGACCGATTTAAGCTCTAAAAAATTAGCTTTAGCTAAAACATATGGAGCAACACATACCTATCAAATTCCTACAGAAGATACACCCACTATGGAGATTGTCGGCGAAAATTTCCCTGATGGTTTCGATGTAGTCATCCCCTGCTTGTTAGAAGGCGCCGGAATGGTAGATGCCTTGGATGCTTGTGCTTTTAATGGGCGTATTGTGATGTACGGCTGCATTGGTCCTTGTGAGAAGCCTTTTGATTTTTTCAAAATGCATAAGAAACGGGTAGATATTTTCTCTACAGAACCCAAAAGGGATATCGATATGAGAAGGTTTTGGCAGGAAGGTTTACAATTGGTACAAGATGGACTTGTCAATACAGTGGAGATGGTCACGCATCGTTTTCCGCTAGAACGAGTAGCTGAAGCTTTTCAGATGCGCAATGATACAACTGACTTAGACAGTATTCATGTATTGATTGATTGTAGGTGAGTATTCTTGTACTAAAATCTCAGTTCGGATAAGACGCCTAGAAGTGTACAATCAACTCTGAGTTATTCAGTTCTATTACATTATTATCATCCAATAATTCACATATTTTCGAGAAATTACGCTGAAATAACTCTATCAGCTTCTTGTTCACAATATTGCCTGTAGTAACCATCAGTAGTTTATGAGGTTCACCTTTAAGAATATATTGCTCATAAAAATCGCTATCTTTAGAGATAACTACACGCTGTTGTTCAACTGAAAGCCGAATAATTACTCCATCTTCCGTCAAGTTTTGTTCAGGAAGATCAAGTGTATGTATGGCGTCATAACCCTGATCTTTTATCCAATAGGTTAGTCTCTTAGGCAATTGCGCATCTATGACAAATTTCATTATGCAGCAATCACTTTATGAATGCTCTTGACTCTGATAAGCTTTGCCGCAAATTGTAGACAAGCGGAAATATCCTCACTTTCCAAATCTGGGTAATCTTCTAAAATTTCTTCTGTGGTCATTCCTGCAGAGAGCAAATCTAATAGCATTTCCACCGGATAGCGCATATTTCGCACAGTAGGTTTACCAAAACAAACTTGAGGATTTACTGTAATTCTTTGAGTGATTAAATCCATAATTTTTACTTTAATGCTTTACATATTAAACAAATATAATCTAATATGATTTATTTTATTACTATTGAAGAGTAGCTCCTGTTCATGAAGAGTCTTTAAGACAATACATATCAATCAATCTTTCTTCGACTGTATTTATCGTTCAACCCGATACCATTTATAATTTTCCCAATACTTCTCTCAATTCTCGATTCCCTTATTTTTGATTGTTTAGGGGCTGAAAAATAGAGAATATACCCTCTTTGTCGCCCGGGAGTTAAAGCTTCAAAAGCAGTTTTCAATACCGGATCTTCTTCAAATTTCTTTTCTAGCCCTTCGGGAATGGGTTCAGGATTCTTTTTAAAGTTTACTTTTAATCCGGCTTTCTCTACTTTAATCGCTTCATATATGCAGGTTTTTAAATTGGCTTCAAGAGCTTTAATTTTTTCTACACTGGTAAATTTAATTAATCGGGCAGCTTGTGAGTTTTTCCCTGGTTTTTCCAGCACATTTTTAGGATCACCTAACAAAGCACCTTTGAAAAAACTGATTGCACAAAATTCTTTAAGCGCACTTACTATGAGTACATTGCTGTTTTGAAAAGTGTAACAAGGAACGCCCCATTTCAATTTTTCTGTTAATCCACAATCAATAACTATTGTTCTCAATACTTCCAGTTCTGCCGTCCAGTTATGTACTTTGCAGTTAGGTGTTCCTCCGAGTGGGCATCGTCCACAGCCTTCAATCAAATATTTATCAACTTTGCTGTTCATGTATTTTTCTTCAAATTCATATAGTATTCTTTCGTCTCTTTGTTGAATTTCTCTATGGCATATCGCAAGGTTACCCTTGGCATGGTTCCAGCATACTTATCTAAAAAACGCTTCAATCTCTTTTCGTCTTTTTTGCCTGCTTCTCTCAGCCAACTTCCTACTGCCTTGTTGATTAGGTCATGTTCATCGTTCACTAGTATTTCAGCAATCTTGAAGGTGTCGTCCAGATCACCCAATTTAATATAGTGGTATGTGCTTACTATTGCAGTTCTTCTTTCCCAGACATCGGTAGATTTTGCCAGTTGGTAAAGCTTATCTCTCGGTTTATCTTCTAAATACCGGCCAATCACATTATAAGCAGCCCTATCCACAAAATCCCAATTGTTTAATCGATCATGCCTGTTTAAGTAAAGCTGGTATAATACTTTCTTTTGCGCTTTAGGTACTTTTTTCTCTCTTGCCTGAAAATCCATAATACTTACTGCCCCCATTCTCACTTCATAAAAATCACTATCCAATAACTTACTGATTTCTTCAATCGGCAGATTTTTAAATTTCTTAGCAGTTTTGAATACATCTCCGAATTTGACACCAAGGCTTTTTGTTTTACCATCATTACCTTTGAAAAATCTTTCAGCTTGGTTCATCGCTTTTTCAGAAGTATGTGTCTCCAATTCTTCTATGAATGCTCTTGCGGTCATTTTTATGCTTATCTTTTATCTATTACATTTCCGAAATAGTGATTTTTCTATGAAGCGGTCTTAAATACCACGACAATATTGTTAAAATCAAAAGTAATGTAGGGCCAAAAAGCGTGGTCGTGGCATCTCCATTCGCTATATGGGAAACAATTGCCCCAGACATCGCAAAAAAGAAACCTGCATACGCCCATTCTTTCAGCAGAAGAAAGCCCGGGAGAAGTACCGCGATTACGCCCAACACTTTCCACATGCCGAGCAAAGGCATAAGGGATGCCGGATAGCCTAAATGAAGTATCATTTCCACTTCTTCTTCCATTTGGATTAATTGAACTACGCCCGTTGATAGCATTCCTAAAGCCAGCCAGATAGTAGCAATCCAATAGATAATTTTACTCCTTTTTGACATAGTGGCTCATTTTAATTTACTAGCGAATTCTTGTAGTTGGTTATGCGCCATGTTTAACCCGTAAGCAAATGGCAATTTCAATATATCATCCCTCACAGCCACTGATTTATAAATGATATGCATATTCAGTTGGCTTGTGTTGTCATTCAGTTTTTCAAATTCAAAGTATTCGAGTTGAACGGGAAAAGCTGTACCTTCCATTTCAAAGGTTCGGGTGATTTTCTGGTTAGGAACCATCTCGTGAATCACACCATTAAAGCGATGAGTATTCCCTTGAGGGTCAATGGTTTCAAATTGAAAACTCCCATGTCTTTTGCATTCCAGCTTCAGTACTTTAGTGCCCATCCATTGTGCCAAAATTTCCGGCTCAACATGGGCTTTAAAAAGTAACGCCAAGAGCAAATCGAATACCCTTTTTATGCGAATTTCCTGTTTGTCTTCCTCTGCCGTTATTTCGGTTTTTTGTTCCATGTTCTTCTATGGTTTAGGGGGATGTTTTTTCATGATCGCTTCCAATGTATTGAATTTGTCATCCCATAGCTGTCGAAAAGGCTCAACCCAGTCGGAAATTTTTTTCACACCCTCCGGATTAAGGCGATAGTAAATTTCCCTGCCTTTGTGTTCT
This sequence comes from Bacteroidota bacterium, assembly GCA_038748185.1. Classification (GTDB taxonomy): domain Bacteria; phylum Bacteroidota; class Bacteroidia; order Cytophagales; family Flammeovirgaceae; genus Chondrinema. The sequence goes on along the minus strand of JBCDJE010000010.1, from coordinate 1,899 downwards.
TGTTCAAGCAGTTCGCACTCCGTAAGGATTTGAATATGCTTTGAAATGGTTTGCCTGGATGAGTTAAAATTTTCAGCGATAGCACTTGGCGTCATTGCCTGAAGGGCAATAAGGGAGATAATCGCCCTGCGTGAAGGGTCGGCTATGGCTTGGAAAACGTCTCTTCTTAGTTTCATTATGCAGCTATTTGACTGCTAATATACATGCAATCATTTGACTGCGCAATTTTTTTATTATAATTTCTTGAGGGAATGGTTTAATCTGCTTCTAATAGCGGTTTAGTAATTCACCATTAAAGATTTTAAATGCTGAGTGAGAAAACTAACTTGGATAACATTTATTTGTTGATTGATTGCGGTTAGTATTCTTGTACTAAAACCTCAGTTGGAATATAAAGTGTGGTATTGAGTTTCCATCTAATAGGTTAGTTTCTTAGATAATTGTGCATTCATTAATTTTTATTTCTTTACTGTTGTTGAATCAGAATACTATTTAGGTAAAAGACTTAAAATCCTATGTGAGATTTTTTGATCAAAAAGAAGCCTCATATTATGATCTGTATATTTTATTCTCTCTGTCTGCTGCATAACTTAATGCAGCATAAATGTCTGTTTCCGTTAACTCGTCAAAATCATTTAAAATATCTTGAACGGTCATACCAGAAGCTAACCAAACAAGTATATTCGTAACCGTTATTCTCATACCTCTTATACAAGGCTTTCCTCCTCGTTTTCCAGGTTCTATTGTAATGATTTTCTTATAATCTATCATACCACAACTAGCTTTTCAAAAATATACTTTTTTTCAATTTGTTGATGTTGCCTTAAAAAGCTTACGCCTAATGCTAAATACATGCACCACTATCAGCACCTAATGAGTAGAGCTGTCATATATTTTAGCTACTATATGATTTTACTTGAAAAGGTGATATTCTTCTTGTTAAATGAATTGAGAAATAAAAGTGCCTCTCGGCTTATAGAACGGTTCTCGGTAGTATAAAGCTGTAAGCTTCCAATATTATAATCCCTCTTGGAGACTGAATCATATTTCATATTGTTATTTGTTTTTTACTACTAATGCCAACCGCCATATGTATTAGTAGTGCGAGGTTTCGAAATGCAAAATTATCAAAACACTACACTGTTTATTAATTGTTATTTCACTCAAATGTAGTATTTACTTCGCATTACTTTTGGCATTTTGTAAAGTTTTCACTTAATTATTTACAGTATCCATGTCTGATGAGGTGGTCATACTTTTTGACAAGTTTCGGATTGTATGATGATTCTATGAGCAACTTGGTAATATATATTATTGCAGGGAAAAGAGCTATTTAATATCGTATTTCCTTTCTCTTTGCTTAAATGCTTCGTTTCCTCCTTCAAGAATATCACAGACATGCTCCTTGATACCTTGCTGATACAACACACCTTGAATAGATTCATCTTTTGGGAAAGAGCATTCTAATCCACCATTAATATATTCAAAACGATGTTGGCTCTTTTCTTTCTGAGGGTCTTGTCCTTCTTGATTGGCAACAATAATATTTTCACTATCTGTTGCCACGACCAAGTTTGCATTATGTGATACTATTAAAATTTGCCTTTCTTTTTTCTTGTCTTTTATTATAGCACATAGTAAATCATAAATCGTCCTATTATCTAAATTATCCTCTGGTTGGTCAATTAAAATAGGATGTTCCGCTGAACTAATTTGGAGAAAAAGAATTAGTAATACTGTCCCTTTTTTACCAGGAGACATATGTAATAATTCATCATTCTTATAAGTAACCTTGTAGTCCAGTTCTAAATTATCATAAATTAAACCTTTAAGTACATCATCTAATGTCACTTTCTGTCTTAATGGGATTGTCCTATCTTCGGTTAAAAATATTTTTTC
>JBCDJE010000009.1:0-18463 GCA_038748185.1 Bacteroidota bacterium | reverse complement strand
GCGCAGGAAATACGCCTGAAACAGCACTCGAAGATCATTATGAAATTCTCAAATATATTTCTAACAAAGATGCTGATAATGCTGAGCGTGCAATGTACAATCATTTAAAAGGAGTTTTGAATCCTTCTTTGACAACTGACAAATCAGTCTAAAAAAACTTTGAAGCTTATGAATTGATAAGCAATGATATTATTCATCTACATACCACGAAGAATTATTTATAACTTCCAGACTATCAGATTTTATGATGAATGCTTTATAAAATGAGATACTTTACAAACGAACTATGAATGCCGAGAAAATATTTACCTTAACTATTTACACAATACTGCTTACTTCAATCTTGTTGTCTTGTGGAGAAAATGCAAATCATTCAACAACTGTAAAAAACATTACAGAATTAAATGAAGCTATCCAAAAAGCCCAACCCGGCGAAGTAATTACGTTGGCAAATGGAGTTTGGAAAGATATTGAGATTGTTTTTAGTGGAAAAGGGACAAAAGAAGCCCCTATCCGCCTTATTGCAGAAGAGTTTGGCAAAGTTTTCATTGAAGGACAATCCAATTTAAGTCTATCAGGAGAGTATTTAGAAGTTTCAGGTTTAATTTTCAGAAATGGCTTTACCCCTTCAAGTGAAGTCATTTCTTTCAGAACAAGTGAAAAGGAATTAGCAAATCATTCAAGAGTAAGCGATTGTGTAATTGATGATTTCAGTAATATTGAAAGGTACGATGTTGATACTTGGGTGGCAATTTATGGAAGGAACAATAGGTTCGACCATAATTCAATGATAAACAAAAGAAATAAAGGAGTCACATTGGCAGTACGATTAAATACTGAAGAAAGCCAAGAAAATAACCATATAATTGAGTACAACTATTTTGGGCCACGACAGGTACTGGCTTCTAATGGCGGCGAAACCCTGAGGATAGGAACGAGCCATTATTCATTGACAAATTCAATTACATTAGTACAATTCAATTACTTCGACCGCTGTAGTGGTGAGTTAGAAATAATTTCCAATAAATCTTGCAAAAATACCTTCAAAGGCAATGTCTTCTATCAATGCAAAGGGACACTAACTATGCGGCATGGGAAATACACCTTAGTAGAAGGTAATTATTTTTTAGGTGGAGGCAAACCAAACACAGGTGGCATAAGGGTCATCAATGAATACCAAATTGTTCGGAATAATTATATGCAAGGGTTAACAGGTTATCGTTTCCGCGGGCCACTCGTAATTATGAATGGCGTACCCAATTCCCCTGCCAACCGATACAATCAAGTGATAGATTCTAAAATTGAAGGCAATATTTTGGTCAATTGCGACAATGTACAGCTTTGTGCGGGAAGTGATGAAGAGCGCTCTGCTGTTCCTATCGGAACAACTTTCGCAAGTAATATTTTTATGAGTAAAATGAATCGCAAGCCTTTTGTAGTGTATGACGATATCTCTGGGATTGCTTTTCAAAACAATTTTATTAATGAAGAAATTACGCCACCCTTAGACAATGGTTTCAAGCAGGTTTCTTTTGAGCTAACTAAAAATGAAAACGGCTTAAACTTACCTTCATCTGAGCTATTAAAAGAAATTGATTTTACTAATCCAAAACTTCCAATTTCAAAAGAAGAAGTGGGGGCATCTTTTTATCCTAAGGCAGGTAACGAAGTTACTTTTGGAAGCCAAAAGGAGATTTTAGTTGTAGCTGGTACCAATACAATCCTCGATGCAGTAGCCCAAAGTAAGCCTGGTGATGTACTCCTTTTAGAAAATGGTAAAGAATATCTACTGACCAAAGATGTATTGATCCCTCACGTGCTAACAATCAAAGCAAAACGAGGAGAAAAGCCAATGATTCTTTCTGGTAAATCGGCCTTTTTTAAAATTGAAAATGGAGGGAGTTTATCACTTGAAAATTTGGAATTTAATGGATCTCAGTCTCCTGATCAACCCGGAAATAGTGTAGTGAGTACCAGTAAATATGCTATGAACAAGAACTATAAGTTTTTTGTCCGCAACTGCGAAATCTCAGATTTAGATGTAAATCATTCTTTCGATTTTCTTCGGATTTATCGGAGTACTATGGCTGACTCAGTTCTAATCGAAAATTCAGATTTTAAAAATATTACCGGGAATATATTGTCAATGGCAAGAGAGACGGATGATTTAGGTATGTATAATGTTGAGCGCTTAATCATTTCAGAGAGTCGATTCGAAAAGATTGGAGGTATGGTGGCATACATTTATCGGGGAGGAACAGATGAAAGTACTTTTGGTCCGATAGTTAGGTTGAAAAACAGTGAATTCATTGAGGTTGGAAACGATAAAAGAAATAAGGCGGCCGCTTCTTTGAAATTTCACGGTGTTCAAAATCTTTTAATTACTGATTGTAAATGGAAAAAAAGTGCACCATTGAATTTGCATCTTACTAATGGAGAACCCATTTCAAATATTCATAACTGTACATTCGAAAATACCGGAGAAATAGTTCATAACCGAAAAGCTTTTAATACAGAAAATATTCAGTTAGTCAATTAATGAAGATTCATAGACTAGTAAATTAAGCTAACAAACAAATTTTCGCATCGTCTTCAAATAAGCAAGGCGGATTCAACTAACAGATAGAAATCTTGAAACTATTATATTACATTACTTTTTTAACTCTTTCTCTAAGGTTCGATTTATCATTTTGCCAATCAAGCCCTTCCTTAATTTTAACAGAACAAGGTGTTCAGAAAGTAAAATCTCATCTTGGTCAAGTTCCCATTTTTGATAATACTTTAGAAAAAGTAAAGTCTGAAGTAAATCAGGCAATACAAGTGGGGATAAAAGTACCAATACCTAAAGATTTAGCAGGAGGCTATACACACGAGCAGCATAAAAGTAATTTCTTTCTATTACAAAAAGCGGGAGTCTTATTCCAAATAACAGGTGATGAAACGTATGCGAATTACATCAAAGAAATGCTTTTTGTCTATAAGGAAATGTATCCCACAATAGACCGACATCCTGAAACTCGCTCGTATGCAAGAGGCAAACTTTTTTGGCAATGCCTTAACGATGCCAACTGGTTAGTCTATGCAAGTCAGGCTTACGATTGTATTTATGGTTGGTTATCACCTGAAGAACGAGATCAACTGAATAAAGATTTATTTCGGCCAATGGCTGACTTTCTCTCTGTTGAAACACCTCAATTTTTTAATCGCATTCATAACCATAGTACATGGGGAAATGCCGCAGTAGGAATGATAGGCCTGGTGATAAACGATGAAGAATTAGTCAAACGCGCTTTATATGGCTTGGATAAGCAAGTTGCCGGAGATATTATAAAAGATAATGATGGTGGTTTAATAGAATTACCAGGGCAAGAAGAAGCAGGTTTTTTAGCGCAAATCAACCATGCATTTTCTCCTGATGGCTATTATACAGAAGGTCCTTATTATCAGCGGTATGCCATATACCCATTTTTGATTTTTGCACAAGCTTTGCAAAACAAGCGTCCAGAATCACAAATTTTTGAATATAGAGATGGTGTATTACTCAAAGGAGTTTCAGCTTTACTTAATTTAACTAATTCTAGCGGAGCGTTTTTTCCTATCAACGATTGCCAAAAAGGAATGTCGTATCTCTCTAGAGAACTAGTAACAGCAGTTTCTTTGGCATATCATTATGGAGAGCAAAATCCCGCATTGTTATCAATTATAGAAAAACAGAACCGCGTTCCTCTAAATGATACTGGCATTCATTCGGCTTTAGCAATTGTTCAAGGAATAAGTAAGCCTTTCGTACAAAAAAGTATACAATTGCGAGATGGCGCAGAAGGAGATGAAGGTGCCCTTGGTATTTTAAGGGCATCAGCCAACGATGAGACAGAGGAGCAATTCAGTGCGGTAATGAAATATGCTAAACATGGTATGGGACATGGGCATTTTGATAAATTATCATTTAGCTATTACCGAAATTCTCGAGAGATTCTTCAAGATTACGGCTCAGCAAGATGGGTCAATGTAGAACAAAAAGACGGGGGTGGATATTTAAAAGAAAATCGCTCTTGGGCAAAACAAACTGTTGCTCATAACACTGTGGTGATCAACCAAACTTCCCAGTTTAAGGCCAATACCAGCGAAGCTGATAAGCATCATGGCACACCCTTCTTTTTTGATAGTTCAAACGAAAAAATTCAAGTCATGAGTGCCATGGATACCAATAGTTATCCTGGTATAAAATTGCATCGCACTATGGCACTTATTAAAAGTAAAGCATTTGAATATCCGATTCTATTGGATTTGTTTCAAGTAGATGCGGACTCTCCTCAAGAAGTAGTAGAGCTGCCCTTCTATTATTCAGGGCAAGTAATGCAAACTAACTTTGACTATAAAATGTCTGCTTCTCTTAATTCTATAGGTGAAAATTACGGATATCAACATCTTTGGAAAGAGGCTCTTGGAAAGCCTAAAGATTCAGTAATGAAATTTAATTGGCTTTTAGATAATCAGTTTTACACGCTAACATCAGCTGTTGATGTAAAAGATGAAATGATTTTTGGTAGAATTGGTGCCAATGATCCGCATTTTAATTTAAGAAGAGACCCTGTTTTTATCATCCGTAAGAAAGATATTAATAAAGTATTATTTGCCTCTATTGTTGAGGCGCATGGGGCTTATTCACCTATTACAGAACTCGCGCAGAATACCTATAGCAACGTCAAAGCTATTAAAGTTTTGTACGATGAAAAAGGCTACTCAGTAGTCCAGTTTTCAGATAATCAACAACGCAAATGGGTTTTTGCTTTGGCTAACCAAAATAACTCAAAAACCGCAAAGCATCATCTACAAACCGATCAATTGGATTTGGAATGGGAGGGAGTTTATGTATTAACAAATGAATTTTTAGAACCATAAATTGTAATTTGAAATGAGTACGAGTAAGGAATTTTTGTTTGCAAGTGAAATGCCTTGGGAAGAGGTAGGCCCAGGACTCAAAAGACAAATCATGGGATACGATGATAAAATTCTCATGGTAAAAGTAGCATTTGAAAAAGGGGCAGTTGGAGAAGTACATCAACATTTTCATAGCCAGGTTACGTACGTAGTCAATGGAAAATTTGAGCTACAAGTCGGAGATGAAAAAAAAATAATAGGCATTGGTGATGGGTTTTACATTCCACCCAACGTTGATCATGGCGCAGTGTGTCTAGAGGCAGGAGAGCTAATTGATGTATTTAGTCCTATTCGGGAAGATTTTTTCCCAGATAAATCATGAAAGTAAAAGGCCTTAGGTGGGTAATTATTGGACTAATTTGCTTAGCTACAATTATCAACTATATTGACCGATCGGCACTGGGAATTATGTGGCCCAGTATTTCAGAGGATATTGGGATGGATAAAGGTGATTATGCTCTAATCCTCAATGTGTTTATGGTAGCTTACGCTATAGGGCAGTCGGTTTCAGGCAGGATGTTTGACAAAATAGGAACACGTTTTGGCTTTGTAATTTCTATTACTGTTTGGGGAATCGCTACGATGCTACATGCAATTGCTAGAGGTGTACTTTCATTTAGTTTTTTTAGAGTAATCCTTGGTTTAGGAGAGGCAGGAAACTGGCCGGGAGCAGTAAAAAGCAACGCTGAATGGTTTCCCATAAAGGAAAGAGCGATGGCGCAAGGAATTTTTAATTCTGGTGCTTCCATAGGTTCAATCATTGCCCCGCCACTTATTGCATTACTTTGGGCAAGTTTCGGCTGGAAAATGACCTTTCTATTTGTGGGGATTTTGGGCTTAGTTTGGGTAATTCCGTGGCTACTCATAAACAAAAATATTCCCTCAAAACATCCTTGGATTACAGATCAAGAGAAAAATTACATTCTAGAAGGACAGCAAGATGAAGCTTCTGGAGAAAATGAATCAGAAGAGAAAGGATTGACTGTTGGGCAAATTTTGTCATATAAAGAATCTTGGTCGGTTTTAGTTTCTCGGTTTTTTGTAGAACCTATTTGGTGGCTATTTGTGGGATGGATGCCTATCTATTTAGCAGATACATACGGTTTCAATGTTAAAGAAATTGGTTTTTTTGCTTGGGTTCCCTATGTGGGAGCAGCGTTAGGTAGCCTTTCAGGTGGATATTTTGCTGGATTACTGATGGCACAAAACGCCAGTGTTGATAAGGCGCGCAAAAGAACAATTAGTGTTGGGGGAATTATCATGTTTTTAGGATTAATTGCTACAATTCTATTCGCTGATACTCCACTAAAATTTGTGCTGATTGTAGCGCTTGTTCTTTATGGGTTTCAATTTGCAATTAGTAATATTCAAACTATTCCTAGTGATTTGTTCAGTGGAAAATCAGTGGGAACTTTAGCGGGTCTAGGTGGTACAGTTGGCGTATTTTCAGTCATTATTATGAATTTTTTAGTGCCTATTATTTCCAGCTATTCTTATATCCCGATCTTTATCCTGATCGCCGTTTTTGTCCCCTTAGGCATCATGTCTATCTATTTATTAGCCAAACAAATTAGACCATTAACTTAAATTTTAAATTTAATTTCATCACATTAATTTTATACAACTATGATGTTAGAACAAAAAGTAGCAGTTGTAACCGGAGGTGCTAGAGATATTGGTAAAGCAATTTCTAAAAAGTTAGCTGCTGAAGGCGCTAAAGTTGTCATCAACTATTACGATGGAGAAGATCAAGCTAAGAAAACTTTAAAAGAAATTCTTGATGATGGTGGAACGGCAACTATTGTGCAAGGCGATATGACAAAAAAGGTTGATGTTGAGAAAGTTGTTCAAAAATCTATAGAGACGTTTGGTAAAGAGATACATATTCTTGTAAATGTTGCGGGAGGTTTGGTAGCAAGAAAGAAACTAGAGGAAATGGATGAGGGCTTCTTCAACCTTGTTATCCGATTAAACCTAAATACAGCCTTCTTAGCAACTCAGGCAGTAGTACCTTACATGCCTTCAGGAGGATCTGTCATTAATTTTGCATCTCAAGCAGGTAGAGATGGAGGAGGACCCGGTGCATCGGCATACGCAACTGCGAAAGGCGCAGTAATGACTTTCACCAGATCTTTGGCAAAAGAACTAGGGCCAAAAAATATCAGGGTAAATGCACTATGTCCCGGTATGATTGCTACTACTTTCCACGATGTTTTTACGAAAGACGAAGTGAGAACGAAAGTGGCAAACGGTACACCTTTAAGGAGAGAAGGGCAGGCAAATGAAGTTGCAGGTTTAGTGGCTTGCCTAGCTTCAGGTGAAACTTCTTTTGTGACAGGCACTAACATTGATATAAACGGAGGTTTGGCTTTTTCATGAAATTATTATGCGAGTAGTCACTTTTGGAGAATTATTGATGCGATTTTCTACGCCTGAGAATCTTCGTTTTTCTCAGGCTAAATCTTACGACGTTTATATAGGTGGGGCGGAAGCTAATATTGCTATTTACCTTTCGCAATTACAGAATGATGTGCGCTACATTACAGTTGTACCTGATAATGAGCTCGGCAAAACAGCCCTCAATGAGTTGCATCAATGGAAAGTAAATACAGATATGGTTAAAAGCCAAGGGCAAAAAATGGGTTTGTATTTTTTAGAAAAAGGAGCTTCTGCTCGTGGTGGAAACATCATTTATGACAGAGAGGGTTCTTCATTCTCTCAGATTGATGAATTTACTTTTGATTGGGATCAAATATTAGAGGGCGCAGATTGGTTTCACTGGACAGGAATTACGCCCGCACTTTCTAAAGGGGCAGCATCTGCCTGTAAGTCAGCTATTGATGCTGCTAAAAAAAGAAATATTCCAATTTCTTGTGATTTGAATTATAGAAGTAAACTTTGGAAGTATGGTGTTGATCCGAAAGAGATAATGCCACAACTCATTGAAAATTGTTCTGTTGTAATTGCCAATGAACACGATGTGGTTAATTATTTGGGTATTTCACCACAAAACAAAGATTATAAAGAGGTGAAAGGATTCGGTATGCGATGTTATGAGTTTGTAAGTAAGGCAATGGCGGGTCAGTTTCCTAATATTCAATATGTTATTTCTACATTAAGAGAAACCATTAATGCTTCTCAAAATCGATGGTCTGGAATTTTATTTAATGGTACTGACTTTATTCAAGGAGATGTTCATGAAATTGATTCTATAGTGGATCGAGTAGGAGGAGGAGATTCTTTTATGGCAGCATTTATTCATGGGAAATTGCATTTTAATGAAGATAAAAAAGTGCTTGATTTTGCCTTGGAAGCCTCTGCAAAAAAGCTTAGTATACAAGGAGACTATTATATTCTGGATAACGACTAGCCACAATTTTTTATGCAATTAAATATTAGCTATATAAGTAAAATACAAAATTCAAAAAAATAAAAAATTGTCCTTAAATAAAGGAATTAAATACCTTTTAACTTTGCTAATTTAGGTATTAAAAATCTTTCAATCACACTATCTTTTATAAAAGAATGATTACTAAACTATTCTTTAGCAAAAGATGAATTTGAAATACCTAGCCTAGATTATATTTTTGGCAAAGGTATTTTTTTATATCGAATATTGAATTTTATATTCTCTTAGATTTTCCTAAATTGAGAATCAATATTTGATGAAAATGAAAATAGAAAGAAGAACTTTTCTGAAACGGAGTAGTTTACTTGCCCTATCTACACCTTTATTATCTATCCCTTTTACAAATACTACTGCTGCCATATCTAAGCATCTTGATGATCAGTTAGAAATTCATATATTCTCTAAACATTTACAGTTTCTCGATTATAAGGGAATGGCTGAATTTGCTGCTGATATCGGTTTTGCAGGATTAGATATTACAGTAAGACCAAAAGGACATGTACTTCCTGAAAATGTGAAGAGGGATTTGCCCAAAGCAGTTGAAGCAGTAAAAAAGGCTGGATTGAAAACAGTAACTATAACCACAGCTATCACCCAAGCTGAGGAAAAATATGCCGAAGATATTCTTCAGACTATGGCTGATCAGAATATTCGTTACTACAGGATGGGTTGGCTCCGATATCCAGAGGATATTACTATTCCAAAGGCAATGTCTGCTTTTAAGAAGCAAATGGAGGCATTAACTAAACTGAATAAAAAATATGGGATAGTTGGCGCCTACCAGAATCATTCAGGTAGATATGTAGGGGCGTCTATTTGGGAAGTTTGGGAATTGCTTGAGAAAGTGGATACTACTGTTATGGGAGCTCAATATGACATTAGGCATGCTACAGTAGAAGGTGGGAAATCTTGGCAAACAGGTCTAAGACTCATAGAACCTTACATCAAGACCATAGTTTTAAAGGATTTTAGGTGGGAAAAAAATGAAAAAGGTTGGAATGCTATAAATACCCCTATTGGAGAAGGGATGGTCAATTTTAAAGAGTACTTCAGTTTATTGAAAAAATACAATATAAAAGTGCCAATTTCTCTACATATGGAGCATGATCTTGGTGGTGCTGAACATGGTAAAAAAGAAATTACTATGTCAAAAGATAAAATTTATGAGGTCATGAAAAAAGACTTAACTAACATACAAGCATTATGGAAATCAGCTTGAAATTTTATAAAAGCTATTTACTAGCATTAATTTTTGTATTACTGAATATAACAGGTTGCCAACAACAGAATACAATTCAAATAGAAGCGCTGAAAGAAGCCTATTTAGCGGAACTTCATCTGACTAATTCTAATTTACTAATCACTGAAGTAGCAAATAATTTAGAAGTTCCTTGGGAAATTACTTGGGGACCTGATAACTGGATATGGTTTACAGAGCAAAAAGGAACTATTAGTAAAGTCAATCCTGAAACGCAAGAAGTAAAACAACTGCTCTCTATACCGCAAGTACACTATCAGAAATCGAGGGGTTTACTGGGTATGGCTGTACATCCTGACTTCACTAAACAGCCGTATGTTTACCTACATTATACTTTTTTAGTAAAAGGAGAAAAGCTATTTAATCATGAAACAAGGTCGAGGTTAGTAAGCTATAAATACGATGCACAAAGAGATACATTGATTAATTCTACTATTTTGCTCGACAATATACCAGGAAAAACTTTTCATAATGGCTCAAGGGTAATTATTAGCTCTGATCATAAAATTTTTCTTTCTACAGGTGATGCTGGAAATACACAGGGTTGTCAAGATATCAATGTGCTCTCGGGCAAGCTTCTGCGTTTGAATACGGATGGTAGTATACCAGAAGATAATCCTATTAAAGGGAGTTATGTATACAGTTGGGGACATAGGAATGCACAAGGTCTGACCTTTGGAAGGGACAACGTCTTGTATAGTTCTGAACATGGTCCTAACAACGATGATGAAGTCAACCTCATCCGTCCAAGCGCCAACTATGGTTGGCCTAATGTGGAAGGCTTTTGTGATAAGAATAATGAACAAGATTTCTGTAAAGAATTTAGTATAGTTGAGCCGATTTATGCGTGGACACCAACTATCGCTCCTTCTGGCATTTCCTATTATGATAACAACCAAATCCCAGAATGGAAAAACAGTTTAATAATGGGTAGCCTTAAAGGCAGATCATTAAGGATTTTAAAACTCAATGAAAATGGAGATAAAGTAATAGATCATGAGATTTATTTTCAAAAGGTATTTGGTAGGATTAGAGATGTTTGTGTCTCTCCAAAAGGAGATGTTTATTTGGCTACTAGTAACCTTGACTGGCATCCGAAGTTTCAGCCTCAAATGTATGATCAATTGCCCAAAGATAGAGATGATAAAATTATTAAATTATCAAAAGTAGCCCCTAGTCTTATTGCTGAATTACAGATAGATAAGCCCCAAGTACTTGAAAAGGAAGTAACAGAAATAGAAAGTGTAGCAGAAGTTTCTATGATGTCCCTAGCAAATAAAGATTATGAAGCAGGTGAAGCTTTGTATTTACAGCATTGTTCCTCTTGCCACCAACCAAATGGAGAAGGTTTACCAGATCTAATTCCTCCTTTGGCTAAAACTGATTGGGTTACAGGAAATACAAGTAAGTTAATTGCTGTTGTTTTAGCCGGAACTTCTGAACCTATGGAAGTTAATGGTAAAATATATGAGCAGGAAATGCCGGGGTTTTCAGCTTCCCTCCAAGATGAAGAAATTGCATTAATTCTCACTTATATTCGAAGCCACTTTGGTAATGAAGCTAATGCTGTACATAAGGCATTTGTAACAGAAGAAAGAAGAGGTTTAAAGTTGTGAATATGAAATACTTATTGCACAATTTTACATAAACCCATGAAACAAAACAGTCAAAGCTGTCTCCCTTTTAAGGAAATACTTTTACAGTTAGTTTATTAAAATTTAACTTTACTCCACTGTGCCTTAAACAATAGCACAGTGGATGGTAGGTAGTGTGGTTAATTTCAAACATCATATTCCTCGTGCCATTCCATCATCTTATTTTCACGCATTGCCATGTTACCCATATGAACAGCTACTCCTGCCTTGTGCCCACAAATGATGTTTGCCGCAGGTTGGTCACTTTCAATAATGCAACGAGCAAAATCAGCCAATGATCTACTAGTTGGGATTTCATCATTTTCACTTTCAAACTCTGCAACAATTGGTATCGGATCTCCCTTTTCGTAAATCATTTTTGTTGCAGAAGAAACTCCGTCTACATTTTCATTAGCTCCTTTAATAGGTTCAGGATGGATCATTCCACGCTGCCCGTTTTTCCTATTGATTTCTAAGGTGGCTTTTGTGCCGTAAAATTTAATTGAGAAATCTTCGTGCGAATTGGTAGTTAGGCTCGTAAAAGTAGCTTTTGTATCATTAGGATATTCATAAATTACATGTACATTATCGTATGTTTCCCTACCGTCTTTCCAGTAATTAATGCCACCGGAACCAATCACTTTTTTCGGATAGCTAGCTAGCATCCAGTTAACCACATCTATTTGATGTGAGCAAAGTTCTGCCATTAATCCGCCGGAATACTCCCTATACATTCTCCAATTAATTTGCCTTTCTAATTTAGGATCAGGAACCGGTTTCCTCCAGTCTCCATTTCGATTCCAGGAGCCATATACATGCTGTATATTGCCAATATATCCGCCAGAAATAATATCATGTATTCTATTGAATAAAGGACTCTTTCTCTGCTGATAACCTACTTGAAAAACCAAATTACCAGCTTTTACTTTTTGAGCCAACTTGATGGATTGTTCAATATCATACGTCATGTTCTTTTCACAAAAAACATGTTTACCTGCATCAAGGGCTGCAGCTGCTATTTCATAATGTAAATGCAATGGTGCAGAAACAATTACCGCATCGAGAGATTTATCCTCTAATAATTTGCGATAATCTGTGTAGGATTGCGCATTTTCATCAGCCAACGACATACCTGTGGCCAGTCTATCTGGTAAAATATCGCAACATGCTGCTATGTTGATAGTTGATGTTTCTTTGGTTTGTTTAATTAACCAATTTCCTCTTCCACCTGTGCCAATTACACCAATTTTTACTATATCTTGGTTATGGCTTTTTGCTATATATGGAAAACCTGCTAAGCCTAATGCTACACCTGTACCAGTTAAAGCACTCTGTTTTAAAAATTTTCTTCGTTGTTTTTTCATTTTCTTAGTTTCGTTTATGCAATATAAATTTAATATTATTTTACCTGATATTCAGGTATTTCATTTCTATAAAATAATGCATTAATAATACTGGTTAGTCCTATTAGAACAAACAATATTAAATCAAGTCTGATTCCCATATACATAGCCGGGATAAGCTGTAACAGTGAGGCTAGGAATATAAGCATCGCTAGGGCTGTTATTAGTGGGATAACTCTTCCTGTATCTCTTCTTAGAAAGATTCCAGTGAATATCATGGGAGCCATTAAAGCAGTTCCTGCAAAGCTAGTACGCGCAAGCAACACGAGTTGATCACTGCTGATTAGTGAAAATACAAGCGCTATTAAAGCAAAGAACACAATAGCAATACGAGTGATTTGAAGCATTTTCTTATCATCTCCTTTAAGCAATGAACGCAGTTCTCCTCCCAAGGCGAAAATCTGTGAGTCTGAGGTAGAAATCGCTGCTGCAACAAGACCAATAATCGCAAAAGCTGCTACTACTTGAGATTGATCGTCAATAATTACTTTGCTAATAAATTCAGCGGTTGAAAGTGCAGGATACTTTACTGCGCCATACATACCAATAAGCAATGTCGGTAAAATGATAATAATAGCAAAAAAACCAACACCTACAGCCATACGAAAAAGAGACTCATTGTTTTTCATGATAATGATACGTGTAGCGACTTGAGGCTGGGTAAAAGGAATCATTACAATGGCTATAAATGAAGCGATGAGGAATTGGGAAGAAAAAAGGTTTTTAGGTCCTGGTACGGAAAGTAATGCTTCATTAACTTCTTTTACTTTCTGGAACATAGCAGGTACGTTTCCGAAATAGGATAAACAGTTATAGCCCACAATACAAATGACAACAAGTAACAGTATTCCTTGTAACATATCGCTATAAATGATTGCCTTTAGTCCGCCTGTTTCACTGTATAAGAGCATGACTAAGATCATAAGCGAAGCCCAACCCCAAACTGGCAAAGCATCAGGAAAAGTAGCATGTAAAAAGATAGCAATGCCCCTGATCTGTATAGATACATAAGGGATCAGAAAAATAAATGCACCAAAGAAAGTTACATATCCTGCAAATTTACTTTTAAAACAATTTCGCATTAAACCCGACATACCCTGGAAGTCGTTACTTCTAGCTTTTTTACGAATATATAATCCTAGCCACACAATTATAAATACCATTGCAGCATCTGAAACTGCTAAAAATATCCATGACCCTATACCGTGCGTACGAAAGAAATCGGGCATGCCGATAAGAGTGAAAGTACTGAATAAGGTAGCGGCAAATGTAAACATCCCCAATACAGAACCTACTTTTGAACCAGCCAATAAATAGTTAGAAGTATCTTTATTTTTCTGTCTAGTGCTAATCGAGAGTAATATTAGCAATCCCAAATAAATAATTGCTATAATGATTAAAGTCTGTATCATTCTGAAGCAGTGTTTTTTCTATCAGGATGAATTTTGGTAGCCCAAAAAGTAAGCAATACCAGTAAGATACTGATTAAAATGCCGATCCACAAGCTATATGGTAGTCCCATTACTGAAGGCTCAAAAGTACCACTGGAAATTACCCAGGGAGAAAAAGTAGCTAGCATAAGTAGCATAGCCAAAGCTTGACATATTCTCCAATAGACTGTTTTATTATTTCTCATTTTCATAATCTTTGAATAGTTAATCCACCATCTATCATAAATACTTGACCAGTAGAGTAGGGGAAATCTCCCTTTGCCAGAGCAACTACTGCTTTCCCGATGTCTTCCGGTATTCCCCATCTCTTTTGTACACTAAGCCCTTCCTGAAATAAGCGGTCATATTTTTCTGTAACACCTGCCGTCATATCTGTTTTGATAATACCCGGACGTATTTCATAAACCGGGATGTTAAGATCGCCCAACCTACTTGCAAATAGCTGAGTAAGCATACCCATTCCCGCTTTTGAAAGGCAATATTCTCCTCTGTTTACAGAAGCTACTGTAGCAGAAATAGAAGAGATATTGATAATACAAGCCTGAAAAGCTACATCCTCTTTTTTGCGCTCAACTTGCCAATTGGCTATTGCTTGTGTTAAAAAGAAAACTCCTTTTAGATTGATATCCATCACATAATCATAGCTGACTTCGGTGGTTTCCAATATATCTTTTCTCTCTTTAGGAGCTACTCCAGCATTGTTTACCAAAATATTTAGGTGAGTGAATTCTGTTTGTATTTCTGAAATGATCTTTTGGCGATCACCTGCTTCTCCTATGTTTCCTTGGCAATAAATGACTTTATTTCCAAAACTTCGCAGAGATTCCAGCACCTCAGAAACAGATTCTTCTGAACGCATCCCATTAATCGCTAAATCAAAGCCTGATTTAGCCAGTGCATTAGCGATACCCAAACCTATTCCCCGACTACCTCCTGTGATTAATGCATTTTGCTTCATGACAAAAATTATTATGTTAGATCAGGAATATTTACCCACGCTCTTTTTTCTGAACTTTCTAAGCCTTTTTCAGCTAGTTGCACTCCCTTTGCACCTTCAAGTAAATTCCAAGGGAAAGGCGTATCTATGACTATGTGCTTTAAGAATAATTCCCATTGTGCTTTGAAGGCATTGTCGAAATTTTCTTGTTCCGGTATTTTAGCCCAGTTATCATAAAAATTGATGGGCTGATCTATGTCGGGGTTCCATACTGGTTTAGGAGTATTGCCATAATGTTGGATATAGCAATTTCGCAAACCAGCTACTGCCGATCCTTTTGTTCCGTCAACTTGTAAAGTAAGTAAATCATCTCGTCTAACCCTTACTGTCCAAGAAGAGTTAAAGTGGGCAATTACGCCTGATTCCAATTCAAAGGTAGCATAAGCAGAATCGTCGGCTGTGCATACGTAAGGATTGCCTTGCTCATCTACTCGTTCGGGAATGTGCGTTGCCCCTAGACAAGAAACTGCTTTCACCTTGCCAAAAACATTGTCGAGTACATAACGCCAGTGGCAGAGCATGTCTACGATAATGCCACCGTCTTCTTCTTTTTTATAATTCCAGCTCGGGCGTTGGGCAGGAATGGTATGCCCTTCAAATACCCAATAACCAAACTCACCTCTTACAGAAAGGATTTTCCCAAAAAAACCATTGTCAATCAATCGGCGAAGTTTTAGGATACCCGGTAGCCAAAGTTTATCTTGAACTACGCCATTTTTTATTTTTTTTTCTTGACAAAGCCTGTATAAATCAAGCACTTCCTCAGTATCTACTCCAACAGGCTTTTCACAATAAACATGCTTTCCTGCTTCAATAGCCTTTTTTACGCTTGCATACCTCCTACCGGTAGTTTGTGCATCAAAATATACTTGGTAGTTATCGTCTTGTAAAGCACTGTCTAAATCAGTAGTGACATTTTCAATTCCTGAAAGCGCACTTAATTTTTTTAGTTTAGTGAGGTTTCTACCCACCAAAATAGCTTCAGGCATAATGCTTTCTTTGGGGTTAATAGCAACCCCCCCTTGCTCTCGAATGGCAACAATGGAACGGAGTAAGTGCTGGTTAGTACCCATTCTTCCCGTAACTCCATTCATGATAATGCCTACTTTATGTACTTTCATATTTTATGATTTTGTATAGTTTTTATAAGCGTCAATAATTTTTTGTAAAAAGATTTTTTGATCCATTGCCCAGAACTTATTAGAAAAAATTTCTACTTCGTGGTAACCTGTAAATCCTGTTGAGTCGATCCATCTTTTTATTTTTGAAAGTGGTATACAGCCTTCTCCCATAAGTCCTCTATCGAGTAACATATCGCTTGTTGGAACTGACCAATCACAAATATGAAAGGCAAAGAGGTTGTTATTTTCTCCACATCGCTTTATTTGATTTTCTAAGTCATTATCCCACCAGAGGTGATATACGTCTACTGCTATGCCTACATGAGGAGAGTTGATTGCTTCTGCCAGGTTGTTGGCTTGTTTAAGCGTATTAATCGCAGAGCGGGTATCTGCATACATAGGATGTAAAGGTTCAATGGATAGTTTTACATCTAAAGAGATCGCTAAGGGCAGTAAAGCTTCTATACCTTCTTGGGTTTGTTTCCTCGATACTTCTAACTCTTGGCTGGGTTCTGCCCCACAGACCAAAACAAGGGAAGGAGCACCCAAAGCAGCAGCTTCTTCAATTAGTTTTTTATTTTTATCAATAGCTTTTTGTCTTTCCAAAGTTTGGTGATGAGGAAAGAATCCGCCCCTTACATAAGAAATTATTTCTAATCCATGATCACGAATTAAGTTACCACTTTTCTCGGCACCTAAGTCTTTTATACTATCTTCCCAAACCGAAATACCTTTTATCCCAGATGCTTCATAGTGGCTTACTGCTTCTTCGAGTTGCCAAGGCTTGGTGGTAATAGTATGCACACATAGCTTTTCTAATGCTTTTTCCATTATTTATATAGCTAAGCAGTTAAAAAATGCATAATAAAGTTCTTCTTTTAACTGTCTGTAAGCATACAACATCAGTTCTCTTGCATGATAGTCTCCCCACATAGATGATTCTCCATTCGGAATTTTACTGCCCTCTGGGATATAATCCCAACCATTAGGGTGATGGTAAATGGAATGCAATATTAAACCTTGATGATTGACATCTTTACTCAAATAAGGTTCTTGTAACAATGTATCAACCACTATCCACCCTGCTTTTTCATATTTACTATAATCTGAATTGCCTTTCTTTTGAAGATACTTACCCAATCTAAGTAAACCTTGTGCACCTATGCAAGCGGCTGAGCTATCAATAGGTTCATAATCGTTATAAGGATTTGAAGCCTCGTTGTAATAATCTCCTAATTTATACAACTGTGGTGCACCTGTATCCCAGTAGGGAATACCATCTGTTGAAGTATGTTTGATATAAAAATCGCAAGTGGCTTGTGCGGCTTTTAAGAATACAGCTTCTATCGCTTCTCTTCCTCCTAATGGAGCTAAATCTCTATCGGCAACAGTGGTTAAAAACTCTAATTCTTCAGCAAAACCTAACATTGCCCAACTCAATCCACGTGTCCAAGTAGAAAAGCCTGTATAGCCTTGTTGGGAATTAGGGCAACGATAATTGCCATCTTTCACATTGAAAATGCATTCGTGTGCTGCTCTTCCCCATATATCGTAAATATCCCT
Source organism: Bacteroidota bacterium (assembly GCA_038748185.1). Classification (GTDB taxonomy): domain Bacteria; phylum Bacteroidota; class Bacteroidia; order Cytophagales; family Flammeovirgaceae; genus Chondrinema. The sequence goes on along the minus strand of JBCDJE010000009.1, from coordinate 686 downwards.
GCCTTCTCCATAAAACACAGAATATTGAGCTGTGGCTTTTGCATGGGTGATGGCTCTTTCCAATAAATTGATTTTTCTATCATTTTCACTCATCAGACTATGTCCTAAAGCATGACCCAACATTAAAATACGTATCGTTCTGATAGTATCTACAAAAAGTGAGTGAGGTCCGTTAAAGGAATGAATAAAACCTCCGTCTTTAACATCTGTCCAACGGCTAGCTTGTGCAGCTGCAGAGAGCTTTAGGGCTAGTTCGTAGAAATTTTTCTCCCATTTGTCGTGAGGTATTTTTCCTTCTTGCATTAACCTAAGCAAATTGCCGTAGGTACTCACATTATTAAAACCATGGTCATGTACACCAATATGACTTACATGCGAAGCCATTTTGTTAATGGTATTTTTCTTGGCAATATCAAGAAATCGTTCTTCACCAGCAATATCAAATTGTAATACCGCAGAACCATATTGGAAACCCTGAGTCCACTCTGTCCAACCTTTCGTTGTGTATTTACCTTGCTCTGTAAATACTGGTGAGCCTTTTTTCGCATCGTACTCTTCTTCTATTGCTACTATTTTCTGCCCTGAGTATTCCCAAAAAGTTTCGATTTTGGGAAGTAAAGAAGCTGGTTCTATTTCTTTCTCTAAATGCATAATTACCTTCTATTCAATGTTATTTATTATGATTT
>JBCDJE010000008.1:0-18500 GCA_038748185.1 Bacteroidota bacterium | reverse complement strand
CGGATCAAACACTTTTAAGGTCGATCGATTGTGAATCGCTTAGGTCACGAAAAAGGAAATAATGTGAGATAGAGAAACCTCTTAGGAAAGATTAATTGGTGGGTGATTGATAAGATGGGGGCTAATGCAATATGCAGAGGCCCCCATCGCTTTTTATGAGGTAATTGCTTCCGTCTTAAAGTAAAAAAACAGCAGTAAGGTTTGTTACTTATAGTGAAACGCCTCTTTTCCAAGGGATGAAGTCATCTTGCGCTAGTCTCACTGCATGTGGTATTTCCTCTCCGCTAGCAATAGCGATAATCTTTTCTAAAATTTCCTCACCTTTACTTTCAATGGTATCTTCTCCACTTATAATTGTGCCAGCATTAACGTCTATTACATCGTTCATTTTTTTGTGCAGTTCTGTATTAGAGGAAATTTTTATTGTAGGAGCGATTGGATTTCCTGTAGGAGTTCCCAAACCAGTCGTAAATAAAATTACATTTGCCCCGGAGCCTGCAAGGCCTGTAGTTGATTCTACATCGTTACCAGGAGTACACAATAAGTTTAGCCCAGGTTTTACTGTAGGTTCTGTATAATCTAATACATCCACAATGGGTGAAGTGCCTCCTTTTTTAGCGGCGCCGGCTGATTTAATAGCATCAGTAATAAGTCCATCTTTAATATTTCCCGGGGAAGGATTCGCATCAAACCCAGAGCCAACAGCTATTGCCTTTTCGTTATAGCTTTTCATGAGGCTTGTAAATTTTTCTGAAAGGCTTTGCGTAACACAACGGTCACTCAATTCTTGCTCTACGCCACATAACTCAGGAAATTCTGAAAGAATAACTGTGCCTCCTAGTGCTACAATAAGATCGGCTGCATGTCCCACAGCAGGGTTTGCCGAAATACCAGAAAAACCATCAGAACCACCACATTCTAGACCTATATTCAATTTAGAAAGGGGAGCAGGTTTTCGTTCATTTTTATTGGCTTCAACTAAGCCTGAAAAAGTTTTTTTAACAGCCTCAGCGATAAAATTAGCTTCTGATTTACTTTTTTGCTGTTCAAGTAGAAAGATGGGTTTGTCAAAATCAGCATCGCGTTTTGTTATTTCTCTTTCGATTATTTCAGGTTGTGCATTTTGGCAACCTAAGCTCAAAATGGTAGCACCCGCTACATTTGGGTTGGTAACATAACCTGCTAATAAAGCACACAATGTTTCTGAATCCATGCGCGTGCCACCACAACCACCTTCATGTGTTAAAATTTTTATTCCATCTACATTTGGAAAGATACGTGTTTGTTTTTGCTCTTCAGGGCTTAGCAGTATTTCATTAGAAGAAAGGTTATCTATAGCATCTCCTGATTGATATTGATTTATTAACTTCTTTACATTGATATTATAATCCCTACCTTTGGCATATCCCAGTTCTTCTGAAAGAATTTCTGCAATCATGTTGATGTTCCTGTTCTCACAAAAAACCAAAGGAATGAGCAGCCAATAGTTGGCAGTACCTACTTTTCCATCGCTTCTGTAATATCCATTAAAAGTTTTACTGCTAAATCGACTTGTATCAGGGAGTTCCCAATCTTGTTGCGCTTTTTTAATCCCGTATTCGCTTGCATAATGTTGGGTATTAAATGTATTGATCATACTACCAATAGGGATTGTTTGTGCTGCTTTACCCACTGGCACACCATACATTTTTATAATATCCCCTTCTACTAGTGGTTCAGTTGTAAATTTATGTTTTTGCTTAATATCTTCGACAAGTTCATAATCTTTTCCTTCAAAGGAGATTACCTCTTCTTTGTTAAGATTAGTGAGTGCTACTAACACATTTTCCTCGTTATGAACTTTTAATACGCGATGTTTCATCTGTTTAAAATTTTTTGATTTCTGAATATTCAAAAAATTTGAATATATGCAAGAACTCTTATAAATTTTATCATTTATCTTTGAGAGTTTGAAATGGTAAAAATTTATGCTCGTTTCATTACTATTTCTTTAAAACTTACCATTGAGATTAATAATTCTCAAGAAATTCTGTAAAGTATTTCTCACGAAAAACCCGAATTGTTAAAGGTCGAACAACCCTGGAAGCCATAAGCTCAACTCAGGGATATAAGTTACCAAAAGCAAGGCAATAACCATAGCAATAAAGAGGGGAATCAAAGGTTTAATTACCTTTTCAATTTTCACATTGGCAACACTACAACCTACAAATAAAACACTACCAACTGGTGGGGTGCATAAACCAATACTAAGGTTCAAAACCATAATAATTCCAAAATGAACAGGGTCTATGCCCAGTTCAGTTACTACTGGTAGAAAAATGGGGGTAAATATTAATACCGCCGGTGTCATATCCATAAATACACCTACTAACAACAATATGACGTTAATGAGCAATAGCACTATAATCTTGTTATCACTAATGGTCAATAGCGCTGCACTTACTGATTGAGGAATATTCTCATAAGACATTACCCAAGACATACCAATGGAGGTGGCAATTAATAGCATTACAATAGAAGTAGTGGAAACTGTATCTAATAATATATCTGGTACATCTTTTAAGGTGATTTCCTTATAAAGTAATGCTAAAATAAATGTATATAAAACAGCAATTGCGGATGCTTCAGTAGCGGTAAAATATCCTGCTACAATCCCACCAATTACTACAATTAATAAAAAGAGACTTGGTATAGCATTCAACATTTTTTTTAGCGCTTCAGGAATTGATGAAGATCCGGAAGTAGGGTATTTATGTCGATAAGCAAAGACCCCTGCTACAGCCATAAGGGTTAATCCTACAATAATGCCAGGTATATAACCAGCTAAAAATAGGGCACCAATGGAAGCTCCACCAGAAGCAAGCGAGTATACAATAAGAATATTACTTGGAGGAATAATCATTCCTGTAGTAGAAGAAGTGATATTTACAGCTGCCGAAAAAGATTTATCATAACCTTCTTTTTCCATGCGGGAGTTCATAAAACCGCCTATTGCTGAAGCTGCTGCAACTGCTGAACCAGAAATTGCCCCAAATAGCATACATGCCAGTATGTTTACAAATGCCAGTCCGCCCGGTAACATGCCGACTAATACCTTAGCAAAATCTATTAATCGTGTAGCAATACCTCCTTTATTCATTAATTGCCCTGCAAGTATAAAGAAAGGAATAGCCAGCAATGTAAAACTATCTAGCCCTGTTGCCATACGTTGTGCGATAGTAGTAACTGCCGGAATTGGGTAAATACTAACTAACATGGTTAATACTGCCGAAATACCAATACTATAAGCAATTGGAACACCCAAAGTCAGCATAACTACGAAACTGACTACCAGTACTAGTACCTCAAAAATCTCCATATCTTAATTTATGCTATTTAATTTAAAATATAATTTACTCTCCGAAAGGTTTTTGATCTTTCATGTTAATAAGGCTATAGTAAATAATTAGAAAGCCACTTAACGGCATCACTAAGTATATATAACCCTTTGGTATTTCTAGTACAGGAGAAAGCTGGTTAAGTGAAATAGTGATGTAAACTAACCTGAAACCACCTATTACCATTACACTGAGCGCAAATAATATTACTATGCTATTAATTAAGAGGCTGAATTTTTTTTGTGCACTAGGGCTTTTACTTCTTGGAAGGAGATCTATAGCCAAATGCATTTTCTTACCAGTAGCATAGCTAGCACCTAGCAAACCCACCCAAATCAATAGAAAACCGGCTACTTCTTCTGTAAATGGCGCAGATATTTTTAAGAATCGTGCAAAGACTTGAAGTAGTACATTAATTACCATTAGACCCATAATAATGGTAAGGCTCTTGCCCAGTATATTATCTATTTTTTCCTTCATTTTATAGCTTCCTTTTTATGCAAAACTTGCGCTTTTACTACTCCATTTCCCTTATTTGTTCAATAAGGTTATAAATCAGAGTATCACTTTTATAATCATCATACATAGAAGCTACTTTTTCTGAAAAAACGGCTTTATCTTCTTCTGAGAGTACTTTTACTTCTACACCAGCCTCTTTCACGGCTTCCAAGGCTTCGGCTTCTGATTCAGCCCAATAACCTCTTTGTACTACGGCGGCTTCATTAGCGGCTTCTTGTAGCCACTCCTTTTCTTGATCAGAAAGTCTATTCCATATAACAGTACTAATAATTAAGACATCGGGAACAGCAGTATGCTCATTTAAAGTATAATACTTACAAACTTCATAATGCCTAGTAAGATAGAAACTGGGAGGGTTATTTTCTGCACCGTCTACAACACCTTGTTGTAAAGCTGTGTATAGCTCACCAAAAGAAATAGGCATAGGAGAGGCACCTAAAGAAGATACCATTTTACTTGCTGTTATACTCTTCATCACTCTTATCTTTAAACCTGATAAGTCTGAAGGATCGTCAATAGGAGTATTTTTAGTATAAAAACTACGGCTTCCTGCATCAAAGAAGCAAAGCCCTCTTAACCAAGCTTTTTCTCCATCTCTCAAAATACGTTTGCCAATGGAACCATCTTCTACTTGGAACATGTGTTCTTTGCTTTTGAAAATATAGGGTAAGCCTAATACTTTATAACTAGGGGCGAAACCCTCCATTACCGCTGCAGATACTTTTGTAATGCCCAAGCTACCTATTTGTAACAATTCAAGACATTGACTTTCTGAACCCAATTGGCCACTGTGATATATCTCAAGTTGTAATTTCCCTCCCGATTTCTCGTTCACTTTTTCGGCCATGTATTCCATAGCTTTATGCACTGAGTGTTGTGGGTTAAGAATATGTGCTAGCTTAATAACTCTAACACCCTTTTTCTCTCCACAAGAAGTGCCTAGCATGAGTAGGCAGCATAAACAGCAGGCAGTATATATTTTCAGTCTCATATCTAGTGCTCAATAGTAGCAATGTACAAAAGAATCCAATAATAGTCCTAATTATAAATAGGAATCGGAATAAAAAACTTGTTCATTTTTTCAATAGCGTGTACAAGTTGCTATTTATCCTCTTACTGATTTAATAATTTCTAAAGCATGCTTACTTCTTTTAGTAAGCTCTTCATAATTATCATTTTCAATAATGTCTTTTGTGATCAATTTTGATCCCATGCCAACGCAATGGACTCCAGCTTTAAACCAAGTAGTCAGATTTTCTTCTGTTGGTGCTACACCTCCTGTTGGCATAATGCTCGTCCATGAAAAAGGCCCCTTAACCGCTTTTACAAAACTAGGTCCTCCAACTTCTGATCCGGGAAATATTTTCACCACTTCTGCACCGAGTTCTTCGGCATAAGATATTTCGGTAAGTGAGCCACAGCCTGGTGACCAAGCTATTTTTCTTCTATTGCAAACCTTTGCCATTTCAGGGTTAAGTATGGGAGAAACTACAAAGTTAGTTCCTATTTGTATGTATAATGAGGTGGTACCGGCATCTACTACGGAACCGACTCCCATAATCATTTCTGGGAGTTCTTCTGCTGCAAATTTATTGAGTTGAGAGAAAACTTCATGGGCATAATCTCCTCTATTAGTAAATTCAAAAACTCTAACCCCTCCATCATAACAAGCTTTTAATACCTTTTTACAAACGTCTAAATCTTTATGATAGAAAACAGGTACCATACCTGTTTCCTTCATTTTAATTGCAACTTCAATTCTAGTGAACCTTGCCATGTTTTATTTTTTTATAATTTATCTGGATACTCTACCTGAAGCATCTCCGCTCATAAGTTTTTCTACTTCTTCTACAGTAACTAAATTGAAATCTCCGTAGATAGTATGTTTTAAGCATGAAGCAGCTACTGCAAAATTCAAAGCATTTTGGTCGTCATCTGGGTAAGTAAGTAAACCGTAAATGAGTCCACCCATAAAAGAATCTCCACCACCTACACGGTCAACAATGTGTGTAATTTGGTAAGTTGGAGCTTGGAAGAGTTGCTTGCCATCCCATAATACACCTGACCATGAGTTATGGTTAGCATTAATTGATCCTCTAAGTGTAATAATTACTTTTTTAGCTCTTGGAAATTTTTCCATTAATTGTGTGCCTACAGACTCATAAGCTGCCCCTTCAACATGTCCGGCAGTTACATCTACACCTTCAGGGTGAATATGAAATACCTTCTCTGCATCTTCTTCATTACCAAGAATAATATCACAACCAGCTACCATATCTTCCATTACTTCTCCGGCTTTTTTACCCCACTTCCACAAATTCTTTCGGTAGTTTAAATCGCAAGAAACTGTAATGCCTTTTTCGTTGGCTTTTTTAATTCCTTCCAGGCAAACTTCTGCTGCACCTTGAGAAACAGCTGGAGTGATACCTGTCCAATGAAACCACTTAACATCTTCAAAGACAGCATCCCAATCAATCATTCCTTTTTCTATTTCTGAAAGTGCTGAATGTGCTCTATCATAAACTACTTTGCTACCTCTGCTCACTGCGCCGGTTTCTAGAAAGTAAATACCTACGCGATCGCCTCCTCTAGCTATATGGCTGGTGTCTACACCGTATTTTCTCAAAGTCATTAGTGCAGCTTCTCCTATGTCGTTTTTGGGTAACCTTGTTACAAATGCGGGATTTAATCCATAATTTGCTAATGAAACAGCAACATTGGCTTCACCACCGCCATAAGTACCTGTAAACGAATCAGTTTGTGCAAATCGCAAATATCCTGGCGTAGCTAAACGCAACATAATTTCTCCAAAAGTGACTATCTTCTTTCCCATAATTATTGAATTTTTGATTTCGATATTTATAAAATATGCTATGTGTTTAGTCTCTCAAATTATAAAGGATATTAGAAACCGAAATAGCTTTTTGCATTGTAGTAACTAATATCTTCTACTGCTTTTGAAATGAGTTCAGTATCATTTGGAAGTAGCCCGTTTTCCACATCATTGCCAAATAAATTGCATAAAATTCTCCTAAAATACTCATGGCGAGGGAATGACATAAAACTTCTTGAATCGGTTAACATTCCTACAAACTTGCTGAGTAAGCCCATATTTGAAAGGGCATTCATTTGCTTTTCCATCCCATCTTTTTGGTCGAGAAACCACCAACCTGAGCCAAATTGTATTTTTCCCGGGATATTGCCCACATTAAAATTACCAGCCATAGTTGCCATAATTTCATTATCTCTCGGATTGAGGTTATACAAAATGGTTTTGGTGAGCCTATCTTTGCTATCTAATTTGTCGAGCAGGGTTGCCAAAGGTTTTGCCATTTCAAAATCACCGATGGAGTCAAACCCGGTATCAGGGCCTAATTCGCGCATCATTCGAGTGTTATTATTTCTCAAAGCACCTAGGTGGAACTGTTGTACCCATCCTTTTTCATGATCCATTTCTGCCAAGTATACAAGCATAGCAGACTTAAACTTGGCAATTTCTTTAGGTTTTAATTCTGCTTTTATGAGTACTTTATTAAAAATAGATTTTATTTCTGTACGATTATAGTTTCTCGCATAGATAAATTCAAGCCCATGGTCTGATACACAACAACCCATCTTATGGAAGTAATCGTGCCTTTTTTGGAGTGCAGCAAGTAAGTCATTGAAGTTTCCTATACTTGTATCTGAAGCCTCACTCAGTTTTTCAAGATAGGTATGGTAAGTATCTAAATTGTCTATAGCTAAAACCTTATCAGCTCTAAAAGCAGGTACAACTTTTACTTCAAAGCCATCAGCTTTAATTTTTTGATGATGTTCAAGGTTATCAGCAGGATCATCGGTAGTACAAACTACCTCTACATTCATTTTTTTTAGAAGGCTTTTAACCGAAAATGCTGAAGTTTTCAACTTCTCTGATGCTTCATTATAAATAGCTTCAGCAGAACTTTCATTAAGAATAGTATCAATTTCAAAGTAACGTTGTAGCTCCAGATGTGTCCAGTGATAAAGTGGATTACGTAATGTATAAGGAACAGTAGCAGCCCACTTTTTGAATTTCTCCAAAGGAGCCACATTTCCGGTACAATATTTTTCATCTATACCATTTGTACGCATAGCTCGCCACTTATAGTGATCGCCTTCTAGCCATATTTCAGTGAGGTTGTTAAACTGCCTATCATTAGCAATATCTTTGGGCGGAAGGTGGCAATGGTAATCGATAATTGGTTTTGATGCAGCGTATTCGTGATATAAATGCTGTGCTGTATTGGTTTCTAATAAAAAATTTTCATCTAAAAATTTTTTCATTTTCAATAGGTGTATTTATATAAATTTTTACGCTACTTATAGCTCAATTTTAAATAAATATAGCATAAAATACTTTGATAAAAGGAGATTTTTTCACGGTAACGTTCCCAGCAACGTTCCCGAATTTAAGTAGTAGGAAACCAGTATGTGATATTTGTTAAGTAACTGGTTTTCAAAGAATAAAATAGCTTAAAGATGGTTGATGATTTTTAAATATCTCTGATTACTTGAACAGAGATTTATTTGCAAATTGGAAAAAAAGTATTTTAGTCTTTACTAAACCTGAGCACAAGTTTTGCGTAAAGCATCATTGAATTCTAAAACTAAAATCAAATATTTATGCTACGGAATACAAAACTTTTATCATTATTATTAATTATTTCGGGATTCATTTTTTCATGTGATGATAATGAAGACACTGTAACTCCCGAAAAAAGTAATAGCGAAGCTATATTAGAAGACATGGTTTTTATGAATGCTGAAATTAACAGTGCCATGGGAATAGGTTTTTCTGCTTTTGGCTCTGTTGGAGGTAGACTTGCAGAAGACGACTTCTTTTGTGGTGAAATTAGTTTTAATTTCGAATCTAATTTTGAAGTGATAATAGATTACGGTGAGGGATGCGAAGGACCGGATGGTAAGATTAGAAGCGGTAAGATAAGTTTCTCTACTAATGGACAGGAGGAAGAAGATTTATTTGAATTTACACTTACCTATGACAATCTTTTTGTTAATGGTAATTTAATTAATGGAAGTATTACCAGCTCTGGCTTTACTCAAAATAGTGATGGTAATTACCAATATACAATTACAGCAAGTAATATAAGTGTTAAGTTTGATGAAGATGATTCTACACTTTCTTACAGTGGGACGCATACTTATGAGTGGATAAAAGGTTTTGAATCTGAAGATCCTTTTGCTGTTGAATATAGAATTACTGGCTCAACCAGTGGAACTACCAGAAGAGGTGTACAGTATTCTAGTGAAATAACAACTCCCTACATAGTAAAAACAGTTTGTTATGCTGAAGGAAATTTCTACCCTACAACTGGAGTATCATCGGTTACACCTGTTGGAAGCCCTAACTTTTCTGTAGATTTTGGATCAGGAACATGTGATAAAAAAGCTACAATAGAGATTGGTTCTGAAACCATAGAAGTAAATCTCCCCTAACTTTTCTTTTTAAACAAAAGGTGAAAAAAAGCTACTTTAATATCAAGTAGCTTTTTTTCTTTATCAGTAAAAAAGTTACTTACATATAGAGCTTATTGTATAGGTTAATATTAAACCTGCGCTACTTGCGTTACTGATGAAACTTTACAAACAATAACCTAATAAAAGTAAACTAAACTCTATGAATATTCTCTATTTACACGGCTTAGATAGTTTTCCTGATCCGGGAAAAATCGAAATATTAGAATCTAAAGGTCATTCCGTTACTAGCTTACATCTCGAGTATCGCAAACAAGTTGATGCTTTCGACCTCATATATAAAGCAGCAGTTAAAGATAGTATTGAATATGTAGTTGCCAGTTCAGTTGGCGGGTATTATGGTTACTGGTTAGGGCATAAATTAGAAGTAAATCAATTATTATTTAACCCTGCTATGCCATTTAGATCAATTAGGGTACAAGATCATAATATTTTAGAAAGGGCCAGCGTAAGTAGTAATGTAGTACTAGGAGCAAATGATGAGACCATCCCTCACAATCTGAATATTAATTACTTCTCTAGTAAAGAAAATGCTAGATTAGTTACATGCCAATGGCTTGGACATAGAGTTGATCTACAGACCTTTACAGAAATGATTAATTGGGTAGGGCTTTAATAAAATATCAGGGCAACTTAATTTTAAGATTTTTTCTGCCCTATTCCTTTTCTGATTTTTTACAGTAAGACCCCTTCAATGAACGAGCAGGTATGTAACCTAATGCTATACTTCTATCAATATCAATACAAGTTTCATCATCCGCTGTCCCATTAGCCAAGTTAATTTTAGCTAATGCTTTTCCAAAAAAAGCTTCTCCATTATTAGGATTAACCTCAATGCATTTTGTAAAGTTATCTAAGGCTTTATTAAACTCTTCTGTAATCATTAGAGCTTTTCCCCTATAAAAAAACACTTTATCGTCTTTACCCTTTGAAAGTACTTCAGCTCTGTTAAAGTCTTCAATGGAAGCTTTTAGATTATTAGCAGCCATGAGTGACAATGCACGATTTAAGAATAATTCATACTCTTCTGTTTCCAATTGAATAGCTTTGTTGTAATCTTCAACTGCACTTTCTGGTCTGTTCAGGGTTCGCTTTACATTGCCGCGATTGTAAAAAAATCTGTAGTCACTAGTGTCTAATGAGATAGCGTTATCGAAGTCGGTAAGGGCATTTGCATTTTTATTAAGATTGTAGTAAGCCACTCCTCTCATATTATAAATCGTAGCACTAGGAGCTTCATTTTTTATGATTTCAGTAAGTACAGATACTGCTTCAGAAAATTTACCATTGTCCATTTTTTCCTTGGCCAGTGCTTCCATTTTATTAGTGTTTGAAGTACATGCTAAAGAAAATACAGCCATTGTTATAAAAGAAAATAGCAATTCAATTTTCATAATTGATGATTGATTATGGTAAAAATTTTCACAATGTTAAATAACAATTTTTTTAATTGTGAACCAATCTATGGAATGGAGGCTGTCAATCGGTTTATTTAAGACTCCAATGTGCCTAAGTATTTTTCTTTAGCGTCTTTTAAAATGCTATAAATAATTTTTCTTTCATCAATAAGGTCTTTGATAATTTGCCTTTCTTTATTTATGATAGCTAATAATCGGAGATTATTTTTAGTTTCAATAACTATATTCCAATAATATAGAACGAAGAAACCGCATAAGGGTGCAATTAATAAAATGCCCAACACAATCAGCCAGTTATTGGTAAAAATTAAAGTTAGGCTAATCATTACCGTATAGTAAAAGCCAAAAGTAAACATGCCACTTATCATCATAATAGGTGCTCTGTATTCTATGTGTTTAGAGGCTATTTTAGCAATTTGAGCAGGGATTTTATAAGGTATGTAATTAGTAATGAGCCCCAATAGCCAAATTGGTAAACCACCTAATAGAAAAAGTATTACTAAAATGCTTTTTGTGAAAATATTTGTTTGAAGGTTACTTTTCTTAAGCAAGCCGTCTTGTATACCAAGTAGATCAAGTTTCTTAAAATATGCATTTAAACGTGAACTTAGCGATTGTAATAAATTAGCATCAGCAGTTTCAAAATATTTCAAAGCTTCGGTAATACCTTTATCAATTCTGAAGTCTTTTTCCTTCTCGGGGAGGTCTAGTGTTTCAGCTAGCTCACTTTTAAAAATTAGTGCTGCTTGTTGTAATAATCTTTCATGAGCTTTGTGTTCGATTATTACCAATTGCGTTTCTAGTTTTTCTCTAATGTGATTGGTAAGTTGGTTAATAGCATCGTGAGCATTTGTTTTATAAGCATCTTCCCAATCTTTAATACTGATGGGCGCATCAATATTAAGTGTGACATCGCTTCTGAATTTTTCACCTTCTGAGTAGTTAATACCAACAATAAGTATTTGAACATCTAGCTCAAAATCATTTTCTTTAGCAGCACCCAAAGCGATCCTAGCTGTACCAGTTTTAATTTCCCGCAATTTTTTTTCTAATACACTAGTTCCTTCAGGAAAAATGAGCAATGTCCCTTTCCGTGCTAAAAAGCTGAAGCATTTTTTAAATACTGCTTGGTTATCGTTTTGTGCGCCAGTAGGTAAATCTTGTTTACGATAAACAGGTATCATATTGAATATATTACCTAATATCCAATCTTTAAATGGTGACCCAAATACAGTTGATTTAGCTAAAAAATACACTTGTTGAGAAAGTATGGATCCAATTAATACAGGATCCATAAACGTATTTGGATGATTAGCCACCACAATTAAAGGCCCTTTTTTAGGAATAAACAGTTTATTATTAATTGTAATTCTTCTAAAAAAAATTCTAGTGGCTAGTTTTACCAACAATTTTAAAAAAGCATAAACCATTAATCAGTTGTTTTGGGCAGACGAGCGATTATGAGAAAGGTTAAGCCAGTAAAAAAGAATAATGTCATAGCTAACATGCTATTTCGCATATTGCCAGTCAATTGCTCTATGAAGCCGTAAGAAAAAGTACCCAGTACAATGGCAATTTTTTCACTGATATCATAAAAACTGAAGTAAGAAGCTGTGTCGATAGCATTTTCTGGGATTAGTTTTGAATAGGTAGAGCGACTCAAAGACTGAATGCCTCCCATTACAAAACCCAACATTACAGCAAGCATATAAAATTGTGATTCTTCTTGAAGCAGATAACCACCAATACAAACAAAAATCCAAATGACTACAGCTAGTACTAACACAACTTTATTGCCAAATTTTTTGGAAATAGTAGCAAATGTATAAGCGCCAATAACAGCAACGATTTGTAATATTAGTACCACTAAGATGAGTTTTTCACCATCCATTTTTATTTCTTTCTCACCAAAGAGTGGTGCCAGTAGCATGACTGTTTGCACGCCCATGCTGTAAAAGAAAAATGCCAGCAAAAAGCGTAGGGTATTTACTTGTTCTTTAAGTTTAACAATTACCGATTTTAATTCGTTAAAGCCTTTTGTAATTACCGAAGCATTAAATTTATGCCCTGTTGGTCTATCGCTTAAATAGTAAAAAGCAATATGTGAAAACCCAAACCACCAGATAGCAACTTGTAAAAAGGCATAGCGGGTTGCCTCTCCTTTCCCAAGCCCTAATGTTTCATAATTGCTAATAACGTACAAATTTATTAGTAGTAAAATAACACTACCTATATAACCCATCGCGAATCCTTTAGCACTATAGGTATCCATTTTATCGGTAGTAGCTATTTCTGGTAAAAAGGCATTGTAGAAAACTAAAGCACCTGCATACCCAATACTAGCCATAACAGAACAAAAAATTCCCCACTCTACATTAGCTCCCGTAAAAAAGAACAGACCGAAACAGGCAAGTGAACCAACATAGGTAAACATACGCATAAATCGCTTTTTCTTGCCACTATAGTCTGCAATTCCCGATAGAATAGGAGAAAGAAAAACAATCACTAAGAATGAAAATGAAATAGCATAAGAATAGAGCACAGAGTTTTCTACCTGAAAACCCAGAAAACTGATTTTATTTGAACCAAATGCTTCCCGGGTTACGCTACTGTAATATATAGGAAAAATGGTGGCAGTTACTGTTAAATTATAAACAGAATTTGCCCAATCATATGAACACCAAGCATTTACTACACTAGGTATATTTTTTCCAGATTTATTAGAGGAAATGTCAGAGGTTTGTGTCAAAATGGATAATACTTAAGTTTTAGTGGCAATTAAGTAAATATGCGACTAGTATCAAAAACTATTTAGGTGCTGGGTAGTAAATTTCAGTCAAATCCGTCATATAATGAAAGGAAGCTTGTAATCAGTAAAGTTTTTTGTAGCTGGTTTTCCAAACCAGATTTGCTTATTTAAGTTAAAGATTGAAGTAGTATGCTTAGAATGAAATTAAGTGCAGTAATTATTACTAGTGTAAACAGTAGACTTCAAGGTTTTTTAGGTATTTTTGACTATTCAATAAAAATAATAAGACAGGGTTGGAGCAATACACCAATGAAAGTTGCTATGAGCATGTTATTTTAGGGAAAGATATTTTAAATAGTTCGATGTAAAGCTTAAGCCCCAAGTATCTATCAAATCTTCATCTATGGATGCTTCAGAGCAGAAAAAAGAAAATCCTTCAAAATTTGAGATTCAAATATTGAAGGAAATGCAAAGAGAAAAGCAGCATACCAAAAGTAAGGTTTCTCATTTTCTTAAGAACATTCAGCAACCTTTTGTTAAGGCTAGCGAATGGTTAAAAAAAATACCAGGTATTGAGAAAGTGACTGAAAAAACGAGATTAGCTGTAAATGATTTACTACATAACCTTCATACAGATCAGTTTAACTTTGATGGGATTATCGATAAGTATAAAGCCTTAGGGTTTGAACAAATAAGTAAACCTGATGATATTACTACCCTCAATCTCGAAGATATTGAGCCTTTAATTGGTGATATATGTAAGAAATATAAAACACTCGCTACCAATGAAGAAGAAAGCACTTCCGCAGCCATTAGTATCCAAGGGATGCCAAAAGATATTGTAGCTTTAATAAATCTCAACAGAAAAGCTGTAAATGAATATGCAGCACATTATGGATTTGATATAGGCTTAGATAAAGAGCGGATTTTTGCCTTAAATATCCTTGAATACGCTGCCTGTGGTAGTGAAGCTGCAAAAAGATCGGTAATGGAACGAATTATCGTTCAAACAAAACAAATGTCTGGAAAAACGGCGGAAGATTATATGGATAAAACAGTGTTTTTGAGTATGTTTTCTAAGTTAACCAGTGCAATAAGTATTAATTTATTGAAAGCGAAAATAGGGGAAGTTTTACCTATTGATGGTGCTGTGATTGGTAGTGGGTTTAATGCTTACTTTACTAACGAGGTTTGTAGTGCTGCCCAGTTTTTCTATAAGCAAAGGTTTCTCATTAAAAAATATGGTCTGGATGTTATAAATCTTTCTGAGAAAGACTTAATGCTGCTAGAAGAAAGAACGCAAGATGAAAACGAAGAAGGCTTTTCTGAAAAATAATTGGAATTTTAATTAAAATACAAATGGAAGATACATTTAACCAAGCAAGAGAAGAAGTACAGCGGCTTAAAGCAAAGCCTAATAATACTGAATTACTGAAACTATACGGGCTTTACAAACAAGCAACAGAAGGAGATATTAAAGGAGATCGCCCAGGCGCTTTTGATATTAAAGGACAATTTAAATATGATTTTTGGAAAAGATATATTGGTAAAAGCAAAGAAGAAGCTTCAAACACTTATATTGAACTCGTTGCAACTCTAAAAGAAAAATATGGTATCGAAGATAAGTAATAGTAAGATTTTTTGGCTCTTTATGAAATTACTTGATGAGTTATAATAATTCCAAGATAAGCCAATGGATTCCTATAGAAAATTGTATTATTAAATGTCTTTTCAAGTAAAATCATATAGAACCGATTTTTTTTTAATTAAAATGGTAGCGAAAAACCATTCCTATACCGTAAGCGTCAGGCATACTGCTAATTTCTTCTCCAGGTCTTGTTAGCGAATTTAAAGCAAATCGATAATTTGCTTCTACAGAAAAACTATAATTCTGATTGAGCGCATAGTTTACCTCATTAGCAACTAAACCATTTAAATGTACTTTTCTGAAAGGCGACTCCCCATCACTAGGTCTATTTACATAAGCATCTATAGCTTCATCTTTTGAAGATATTTCATTTCTAATAAATAAATCAGTATTTACACCTGCTTTTAGGATGAGATTAATTTTCTTAATTCCAATCACATAGCCTGCTCTAACGGGAATTGAGGCAAATTCGAAAGAGTTATTCACTGCATAAATATCGTTTAACCCTATAAGGTTTGCGTCAAGTGCATTACTTGTTATTAATGTTCTGTTGAGTAATGTTACAGGAACAGTAGTGCCATTATTTAAATCGGCTAGTGTGAAATTACTCTGAGATTGGGTATTATAATTCGCATAGCTAACTCCTCCTTCAAGAATCCATTTACCCGATAATTTTACACCCATATTTATCCCATACGAAAAAGAAGTGCTTGGCGAATTTTGTTGACCAAGCAAGGTTTGGGAAACATTAGATTCTGTCATTGTATTTATTTGATCGATTACTACGGTATTTACTGTTGGCTCAGCAATTTGGAAGTTTGGATTAAAAAAATCTGTAACAACATTAACATTAGCATAGAATTTTTTCGATCTGTCTTTTGCCGTTTTTTTAATTACCATAGCATGGGCAGCATATGATTCAATATCTTCCTTAGAAAATGTAGGAATTGGTTTTGAAGTATTACTTTCAACCACAAGAGGTAGTCTTGGTAAAATATCAAAAGTTATTTTTTTATTGATTTTCTGTTTAGAACTTGCAATTAAGCTTTGTGTAGCAGATGTTTCTTTCACAATACTTTCAGAAATAATAGCAGCTGACTTTTCTTCTTGTATGGTATTTTCCGAAATAACTTGAACTTGTGGCTGAGTTGATTTAATTTGTTCTCTTGTAATTAGCTCTTTTTTGTCGGCTTCAAGCGACTTTTCAATTGATTGACTTTCTTTATTGTCAGCTTTTTTTGTTTCTGCTATTTCTAATGTATTGGTTATATTATTTGATTGGGTGCCTAATCCTGCTTTATCAGTATTACTTTGTAATTGATTATTAGTTATTGAAGCGCCTTCATTTTCTAAAGTTAAGTTTTGAGATGTATTTTCTTTGGTGGTGTTAAAATAATTGTAGGTAAATATTCCACTCAACATTAAGAGAAGGGCTACAGAAGCGGCTGTAATACCCCTATATGCTAGATAATATCCTTTATATTTAGCACTTTCAGCCTTACTTAACTCACCATCAATTTTACCCCACACGCTATCAGGCGGTGCTGATTCAGCGTTTTCAAATGCTTTAGACCAGGCATTTTCAAAGTCTGTTCTAAAGTTTTTGTTGGAACTTTTCATAAAGCATTTTTTCTGATGATATAATTTTTTCTTTTAGTAGAAACTTGGCTCTTGAGTACTGAGATTTAGAAGTACCAATACTTATTTCAAGCATCTCGGCAATTTCTTTATGTTGGAAACCTTCAATAGCATAAAGATTAAAGATGATTCTACAGCCGTCTGGTAAATTTTGTAGCATTTTAATTAAATCTTTATGCTGGATGTTTGTCATAATCATATCTTTTTCAGCAAGGTAGTGTAGTTCATTAACATCTACCATGGGATACAAGTAAAGCTTGCTCCTTTGGTAATTGAGCGCTGTGTTTATGACAATTTTTTTTATCCAAAAATAGAGACTTGATTCTTTGCGGAAAGAGGAAATGTTATTAAATACCTTTACAAATGCTTCCTGTAGAATATCTTCTGCGTCCTCTGCTTTACGACAATAGCGAATACAAACTGCAAACATCTTTTTGCAATAAGTATCATAAAGCAACTGCTGAGCCTTACGATTATGCTTACTACAGCCTTTTATCAGCTCTTTTTCATTAATCATTACCCTTTCCTAAATGTCAGCACATAAAAAATAAATCTTAATTTAATAAATCGTTCAGTATCTTAAAAATATCTTACATAACTATGACCCTTTAAGCACTATAAAGAGTTGGATTTCGAACTGATGATTTATAAAATTATACTTAATTAAAATATCACAATACAAGATGCGAAAATGCATTATGCCTATCTTTTACAGGATTTTTATACTTTTTCAAGCACATCAATATCCAATAATGTTACGCGATAAATAATTAATAAACCTTACGTGGCGACTTCAGTAAATGCTCAAAAAAATGTAATAAAAAAACACCATGTTATATATGGTGTTTTTGTTTATCGACACTAGAATATAAATTTATTATCTACTGAAAAACTTTAAGACTTAAAGCTATTAGATGCTAGCAAAGGTAAAAATATCCTATTTGATGACTATACCCCATATATCGGGATTTTGAAAACCTCATGATTAACAAAAAATTAGTTAAACTCATCTCAAAAATAATTCTGAATCCGGCAAGTTATTGGTCTTTTCCCGCCATTGCATAATAAGCTCAAAAGTATTATTTGTTTTCTGATAATCCATGTAACCTGATTCTGTGACAACACCAATCAAGTTTTGTAAAGCATTTTTCTCGTAGGTCGTAGGTCTAGCAGGAAAAAAGCTAACCAAATCAAAAATGTCATAATTTTTTATTATTTTTTCGAAATCATCTAATTCATATAATTCACAAAATGCCTTGTATTTATCTAGATGATGTTGATCGTTTTTAAATTTTTCCATTTGTGTAAATATGATTTTTTGAGATAAAAATTCTGTTTATTTTGTAATTTATTGCATGATTTTTTAAAAAAAGGAGTAATTTGCTATTAATCTTATGGATGATTTATACCCCTTTTCTAGTAAAGTTAACAACTTACGACATTCCACAGTTAGGTTTGTATATTTTCCTAAACAACAATCTGTTGAAGCTATAAATTTTAGAATGTATAAAAAGCATTTTTGTATGTAATAGCTTTATTACCGTATCAGAGAATTAATTTCAATAAATATGTTTAACTAGTAAATGT
This sequence comes from Bacteroidota bacterium, assembly GCA_038748185.1. Lineage (GTDB taxonomy): Bacteria > Bacteroidota > Bacteroidia > Cytophagales > Flammeovirgaceae > Chondrinema. The sequence goes on along the minus strand of JBCDJE010000008.1, from coordinate 47 downwards.
AGTTTTCCCTTTCATGGACTCATATTTACTAGTTAAACATATTTATT
>JBCDJE010000007.1:0-19165 GCA_038748185.1 Bacteroidota bacterium | reverse complement strand
TTTTGTGTTTAATTAAATTGCTATCCAAAAGCAGTCGCTCTTTAATCTGCTACTACTCTATACCAACCGTTATATTCAATTGTATTTACATCCAATCTTCTTCCTCCAGTTCAAACAAGTCGTCCACTTTGATATTTAGTATGGCTGCAATTTTCATCGCTAAGGCAGTCGATGGTACAAATCGACCTTTCTCTATTGCATGAATGGTTTGACGCGTAACATTGACTTTTTCAGCCAGTACCGCTTGTGACATATCATGCCTTGCACGCTCTACTTTGATCAGGTTTTTCACTCTTTGAATCTTAGAACAGTGAAACTTATGAAAGCAACTAACAAACAAACGAGTGCAAACCAATAAGAAGAAACGGCGTTTACTTGATTACCATCAGGATAAGTTATAATATAATTTGTAATAGTGCCTGTGATACAAGTGAACGCAAAACCTATTGCCAAGGACTTGAATTTGAGATACCTAATTCGTTCGTCTGCCATGGGTTTTCCAGAGAAATATAAGAATAATAATCCCATTCCTAAATGCCCAATAAGACTCTCGACAAACCAATTTCCATTTTTTACCGCCTCGAAAATTAGTGCTCCAATTGCCAATAAGCTGAATGCAAGACCGAAATAAAAACTTCCCCTGAACCAGGAGACCAATGATTGACTGTATGTTTTCATATTTAATAAATTGTAAATTATATAGCAACAAATGTAAATTATATTTTACATATAGACAAGTATAGAGTAACAAAAATAAATATGTCAAATACTATTATCCATAAGCCTGCGCGGCCCGGCTAACTGAGCTATTTGCAAAAGCTGGTCGGATGAGATACTTTTATAGAAATTTGAAAAGCCTTCGCGACCCAGTCCAGCTTACAGATGATAGTTGGATATTATGATCAAATATGTGCTCTACATTTACCCATAATGACATATCTATATGACAACTATTAATGCATTAGACTTTACAGTAAAGATTAATGAACTTCAAAAAGCCCAGTTTGTAGCAAAAACTTATTCTGACGAACTATCATCAAATCAAGTACTTTTAGAAATTGATAAATTTTCATTTACCTCCAATAATATTACCTATGGTGTAGTAGGAGAGCAGATGAACTATTGGAAATTCTTCCCAACGCTATCTGATTACGGGATTATTCCAGTTTGGGGGCTAGCAAATGTGATTATCTCTAATCATCCAGATATCCAAGTAGGTCAACGATTTTATGGATATTATCCCATGAGTTCTCACGTGTTGGTGACTGTAAATAAGGTTACCAGCAAAGGTTTTGTAGATAGTACTGAACACCGTCGGGCGCTACCACCAATCTATAATTTTTATACCAACACGGAACATGATCATACATTCACTCCTGAAACTGAAAACCTGATTTCTATATTTCGTCCTTTGTTTGTCACATCTTTTTTGATTGACGATTATTTAGCTGAACAAAATTTCTATAAAGCCTCCCAAATACTCATTACAAGTGCATCTAGCAAAACGGCTCAAGCTTTAGCCTGCCTGTTAGCGCATCGAAAAAAAGAAAATGCCTTGAATGTGAACCTTTTAGGGCTTACTTCTGAAAAGAATATAGAATTTGTAAGGCAGTTAGACTGGTATGACCAAATCTTAAGCTATGATGAAATTACTCAATTGAATGCTAATGAAAAATTCATTGTGATCGACTTTGCAGGCAACCATAACACCCAATTCCAATTACAAACGTTGTTGAACAAAAATCTGGTATATAATTGTCTGGTGGGGCTTGTTGATTGGCAACATCTCGAAGGTGAGAACCCGCTTCCCAAAAAGGGAGAATTTTTCTTCGCTCCTGCACATACAGAAAAACGTCAGAAAGAATGGGGGGTATCAGGATTCCAACAAAAGATTGGGATAGCCTGGCAACAATTTATGGACGCTATTCAATCCACGATTTCGATTAAAGAACATATTGGCGTTCAGGAATTAGAAAAATTGTATTCGGATATGTTGAATGGGAAAATTGACCCCAAGTATGGTAACATCGTGAGTTTAAACAAGACAGATAAAAGATCATAACAAGCACTAAAATGTAATAGCTTGGCGCTCCCATGCGAACTGAGCACTTTGATACGACAAAGTAGAGAGGAAAGACTGGTGCTTTCTGCTAATGGGATGCAAACTCATTTTAGTTAAACGTAGTTGACCGCAACAAAAAAAACTAACCATGCAAGAAATATTTCAGGAATGGAAAGCCAAAAAGGAGGCAGTGAAAAAACAAAACCGAAAGTTTATCAAGAAACTTTCAGGGCATGCAGGTAAAAGATTAAACGCCTATGCTGATGAACTACATGAAAAAGCATTTTCTACAATCAATTGCCTTGATTGTGCCAACTGTTGTTCAAGTATCCCGCCTATAGTGAATAATACTGATGCTGCGCGTATTGCCAAGTATCTTGGAATGGGAGTGAGTGAATTTGAAGCTACCTACTTAAAAGTGGATGAAGACAAAGACAAAGTAATGCAAGCAACACCCTGTCCATTTTTACAAGAAGATAAAACGTGTAAAATCTATGAGGTAAGACCAAAAGCCTGTAGAGCATACCCTCATACCGATCAGCAGGAGTTTTCTAAGAACTTACATTTACATGTTGAAAATGCATACTACTGCCCGGCTGTATATAACATTCTAGAGACTATGAAGAAAAATATTCCGGTATAATTGCATCATACTAATGAGACATAACTTATTAGCGTACAAGAGTGCTAGCATGATTTAAGGTGTCAGGATAAAAATCGTATCTTTTCATTTCTGCCAGTACTTCTTTTGGACTTAAATATGTGCCACCTGTTTCATTTTCTATTTCTTCTTCTGTATCTCCAAATGCCCTTCTCACAAAATAGGCAAAATCATATAACTGATAGCCCAATCCATGAGCGACTGCCCTTTTATCTGTTTCTCGCTCAAATGTATGATGGAATTCATTGTCATATTCATAGCGATAAGCAATAATTGCTAATTCTAAAGCACTTTTATCTAGGTAATAAACTGTATGCCCCAATTCATGCCCAATGATGCCAACTTGTTCATTAAAAGGAGTATTGTGCAAGAGAATGGGTTCAAAAAAATCAGCAGAAGCATTACTGATGATGACAAGGTATTTTCTATTGAGCCAAGGAAGGAGTACGGTTAACGGATCTGGACGGGAAGCCAGTGGGAGGAAAGCCGGATGTACCGCAAAATCAATAGGAATGTCTTTTAATTCTGGGTAATGAGATAGGGCTAACAGACATTGTAATTCAAAGTCTTCCGCCAATTTTTTATTTTTTCCATATTCTTTTAAAAGAGAATAGTAAAGGCTGGAATCTCTTAAATTGGAGTACACCTTTTGTACTTTGATGTTTTTTTGTGCTGATGTTTTCTCTGTTACAGGTTGGTAATCACGATCCAATAATAACAATAGAAAGACGATGAGTAATAGGCTTGAAATACTTAAAAAAATCCATTTAATAATGTTTAAAAACTTTTTCATGGTAAAACTGCCAGTTTTTTAATCCATCCATTCGTGCCACGAATCAAAATGTGAGATGCTTTATTCTTATTTTCATGATTAAATATAAAACTAAAGGTATAATATCCATTGTGAATATAAAATATATCTTTACCCATAGACGCCAATTTCGCTGATATATTAGAATAGAGTTCTTTTACATTGATTGATAAGGAATCATCTATTATATTGACAGTACATGTTACTTCACCATCAGTATACTTGCCAGTATATGTTTCTGATTCTTTCCTTTTTAGTGGCACAGGATTCATCAGTGTTTTTTTGTCGACCTCAAGTGAATCAAGTATTTTGTTGACATGTACGTACCCAGGATTCAGTTTGTAAGCCTCTTTGTAATAGTGAGCAGCATTTTTTTCATCATTTAGTTCATGATAAGCCTTTCCAGCAGATTCATAAAATTCAACTTCTTTTTTACCTTCTTCTATTAATTGTAAACTCAATTCAAGTTCTTCTTTAAATAATTTATTTTCGTGTAGTTCATAAAGAAAATCGGCATAATTCTCATTGCTCAAGCTCCAATTTTCACCAAATTCATGTCGGATTCTTTCAGCACGGTTTTCAAAAGCTTTCAGTCCATTGTTTTCAAATTCTTTGTAGGGACTGGGTATATGCCAATCTTTGTAAAAGAATTGAAAACCTTCTAGTGTGCTAATTATAGGAACGGAACCGTGATGTTCTTGTGAATGTATTTTATAATCCCATCTTAGATTTTTGGGGCTTTCAGTTTCTAATACCCCCATTAACTTCATCATACCTCCTAACATTTTTCCACGCTCGTTTGCCATCGTTAAGTAGAGCAAGCCTTTCATATCAGGCGTAGCTTTCAAACGTTCTGCAAAGTGATTGACAACCATTTGATTATCCCACCAGAGACTCGGGCTTATGGCTAAATAGGCATTAAATAATTCAGGTTTAGTAGCCAGGGTATGGATAATAAAAAGTCCACCAAAAGAATGCCCGATAAGTGTTTTAAAATGAGTAGCACGATAATTTTTTTGTACAAAAGGGATCAACTCTTTTTCAAGCATTTTGAGAAAATTATCGGCCCCACCAATGGAGGGGTTAGTTTTTTCACTATTTGAAACTGCTGGAGTCAAATCCCTACTTCGGTTTGTGTTGACAATGCCTACTAAGATGCTTTTGGGTACCGAGCGACTTTCCAATTGGCGAAGAAGCCCAGCAGTAAATAAAAAGTTGTTGGAACCGTCTAAAAGATATACTACTGGATATTTTGTAGTGTCTTCAACATCATACCCAGTAGGTAACTTTACCCAAATCTCACGGTTTTCATCCAGTATTTCTGAGAAGAAAGTATGTTTCTTGCCGATGTTAATTACTTCTGAGACAAGTGTTTCTTTGTTTTGACTGTAACCATCAAAACATAACACTAAAAACAATTTTAATATAAAAGTGTAAGCAATGCTTTTTTGCATAATCAGTGTTGTGCTTATTCAATAAATCTTTTCATGCTTTCCCAAACTGCCTGAAAGTTACAATAAAATATAACATGACCACACATAGGAATGACTGATAAGTGTGCATTGGGGATGCTTTTGTAACATTGCATAAGTGCATCTAATGTTTGATATTCATCGTATTCCCCATTCATTAGTAAAACAGGACATTTTATCTTTTCGAATGTTTCGCTACTTAAATACTCCTCGTTGTATAATTTACTCAACATCTGTAAGCTTTCATCCCAGCGATCCGGTTCAGGCATTAATTTCAATCTGCCTTCAAAATACTCTTTACTATCTTTTAACAACTGTTTGGCTGAGTAATGAAAGGTATCTTTTCGGCTTCCTTTGGGTACATCACCCACACCCATAGCGATTGCCTTTTTTACAACATGAGGATACAAAGCAGCTAATTTAAGTGCTGTTGAACCACCATCGCTGAACCCAAGTATGATTGTGCTATCCAATTGGAGGTGTTGGATTAAGGCATACGCATCTCCGGCACGTTGTTCAAAAGTGAAAGGTTCATTGCCAATCTCAGACTTTCCATGCCCGCGTGTGGCTAAACAAATAACCTGATGCTTTTCAGCTAATTTGGGAATTAAAAATTCGAACTCATTGATATAACCATATACACCGCCGTGTAGCATTAAAATAGGAGTTTTTTTCGGTGAACCTTTACCATATACTTCATAATATAACTTCACCCCTTGATGATTAAAATAATTTCCTGTTGCCGGATTGTTACCATAAGGTACTTTTTGGGCAAAAACAGAAAAGACTAAATGGATGAATACAAAAAGACAAAAACACTTTTTTCTCATAATTATATCGTTACTGATTGTTAGCAATTATTTTCACATTTTTAAACCAACCTTCTTCACTGTCGATCCATAACCCTAATTTTCCTTTCGTTCTATCACTGATCTTTTCTACAACCAAGGTAGGTTCATTAGCATCATTTACAAATACTTTTACTTCGGGTGAATTGATTTCAATTCTTACATGAAACCAATCATTGGGATCAGGGATTGGTTGTACAACATTCTCGTACTTTCCAGGAAATTTTTTTCTCAATACATGCCATACATTATTTGGTGCATCAATGTATTGTATAGAATGGTTTTTCCTTTCAGGATTGTTAAAATTGAAGGGACGAAAATAAACGGCATCATAGTTTTTATTATCTAAGCCATGGAAAGCCAATCCTACAAAGCTTTTGCCCCTCAGGTCTTTTCCTTTAATATCTAATTCTATTATACCGTTTTTAAAATTAGTGTTGTTTGCCCATAATAAAGCACTGCCTTTTCCACCATTTTTTAAGTAGATGATTTCATCATTAAAACTTGCTTCACTATTATGAGAAGTCCAGTTTTTAGCACTGGCATCAATATTTGTTTGTGCTTTTATATCACCAAAGAATATTAATACCAAAATTGAAGTGAATAATATTATTTGTTTCATAATGTAGAGGTTTTGATAGGTTTATTGCAATGGTATGAGAATCTATTATTTGAAGGCAAAAGATGTCGCGTTCAAAGTTCGGTCAAAGTAGGTTCAAGGAAGGATAATTGCTAAATTTGACCCATGGCAAGATCAGAACAGCTGTTTATTGACCTCTGCAAAAAGCAGATTGAACAAAAATTTTCCTTTGGTAATGGCAATGGCTATACCCAGAGAAATTTAGAAATTTTGTCGAAATATATAGAAGAAAAATCGGGGATAACGATTAGCCTATCTACATTAAAAAGACTTTGGAAGAATGACTTTAAGCAAAGTCCGCAATTGGCTACCTTAAATGCACTCGCTTCCGTCTTGGATTATAAAGACTGGCAAGCTTTTAAGCAAGCTAACCAAAAGAAAACGATTCCCTTTTCACCAACACTTAAATGGATTTCACCCATTGCTGTGTTTATGGCTGTTATACTACTGGCGATTTATTTTTCATTCAATTTAAAAAAAGATGTTGTAGAGGAAAACAACACGTCAATTACTGTAAAAGGATCGATCCATTTTGAAATTTCAAAAACGATTACCTCCGGCATACCCAATACAGTAGTTTTCAATTACGATGTCTCTAACGTAGTTGCTGATTCATTTTTTATACAACAATCCTGGAACGATGATTACCGCTTTGCTGTCAATCCAAATAGTAACACGCTGACGAGTATCTACTATGAATCAGGGTACCATCGGGCAAAACTCATTGCCAATGATTCCATACTTATAGAGCGACCTATTCATATTTTAAGCGATGGATGGGAGCCACATATCTATAACAATTCAATTGACCGGCCTATTACCTTTAAAAATGAAAATTTCATTAAAAACGGACAATTACATCTGGATACCGGTATGTTGGCAAGAAGAAATATAGACCTTACCAAACGATTTTACTCTAGAATAACCAATAGTCAGGTTTTTAATGTACATAGTGATGATTTCAGCTTAACCACTCAGTTAAAAGTAGATAGTTTAGCCAATGAGCTTTGTCCGTGGATATGTGTAATTATAGTTACAGATGTCCATATTTTCAGGGTAATACTGCAAAACAAAGGTTGTGAAAAATATGCAGCATACAAACTTGGTGAAATTGAAAAGGGGGGTAATGATAATGACCTTTCTGCCTTAGGATGTTATGTTTACAATTGGCAAGAGTTAGAAGTGCTCGTTAAAAACAAACATGCGGGAATTTATCTCAATGGGATGCTTACCTATGAAGAAGATTATAAAGAAGATTTAGGCAAGATCGTAGGCTTGATTTATATTTTTGATCGCACTGGCTCAATTAAATATACGAAATTGGAAGATGGAAACGGGAATATTGTATTTGAAGATGATTTTATGCGAGAAATATTTTAGTTATTGATGAGGGATGGAAGTGTAAGTTGGTCAGTATGAATTTGTTCTTAACATTTCCATTTCACATAAGAAGTGCTAAATTCAAACCATTAATCAACAGAATGTAAATTTATGAAACTGACCAACTTTACAATTATTCTATTCCTTATCTTTCCATTTTTTTGTTCTGCCCAATGGCAAGCTCAAGGGGACAAAATCAAAACAAAATGGGCTGATGAAATCAATCCCAATAGTGTCCTCCCTGAATATCCCAGGCCCCAGATGGTACGAACGGATTGGCAAAATTTAAATGGACTTTGGGACTATGCCATTAAAGAAGCAGGTAGTAAACAACCCAATACATTTGATGGAAAAATTTTAGTGCCTTTTGCGGTGGAATCCAGCCTTTCCGGTGTACAGAAAGAAGTAGGGAAAGAAAATGAATTGTGGTATCACCGTGAATTTGAAGTTCCCAGTAATTGGAAAAATAAAAGCATCTTATTGCATTTTGGCGCAGTAGATTGGCGCAGTGAAATTTGGCTCAACGATATTAAAATCGGTCACCATGAAGGAGGATATGATCCCTTTTACTTTGACATTACCCCCTTTTTAAAAAGTGGTAAACAAAAACTAGTAGTTAAGGTGTGGGATCCGACGAATGATGGAACACAACCCAGAGGGAAACAAGTAAAAGATCCTAAAGGCATTTGGTATACTTCAGTAACGGGTATATGGCAAACTGTTTGGATAGAAGCTGTGCCCGATAAATACATCGAGCACATCAAGGTGATTCCCAACATCGATCAACAATTGATTAACGTAGAAGTGAGGGCTATCCATGATGCTTATGGAGACTTGGTGGAAGCAAAGGTACTTGAAAGTGGAAAAGTAATAGCAAGTGCGAAATCCATTGCCAATCAGAAATTTACCATTCATATACCCTCACCAAAATTATGGTCACCCGAATCACCCATACTTTATGATCTGGAAGTTATGCTTTCTAGTAAAGGTAAAATAGTAGATGAAGTGAATAGTTATTTTGCCATGCGTAAGGTTTCTTATGAAAGAGATGAAAAGGGCATTATGAGGCTTCAATTAAATAATAAGAATTATTTCCAATTCGGTACGCTTGATCAGGGCTGGTGGCCTGATGGACTTTACACGGCTCCAAGTGACGAAGCCTTGGCGTATGATATTATGCAAACCAAGGAATATGGTTTTAATATGATAAGAAAGCATGTAAAAGTGGAGCCTGCCCGTTGGTATGCCCATTGTGACCGCATTGGGATGTTAGTATGGCAAGATATGCCCAATGGCGATGCACATCCGGTTTGGCACCCCCATAAATATGCTGAAGGTGATGAGCTAAAAAGAACTCCGGCATCAGAAAAAATCTATCGTACAGAATGGAAAGCGATTATGGATTTTCTATACAATTCCCCGTCAATAGTATGCTGGGTGCCTTTTAATGAACGTTGGGGGCAGTTTAAAACAGCCGAAATTACGGCATGGACCAAAGATTATGACCCTTCTCGGTTGGTAAATCCGGCCAGTGGTGGGAATCATTTTCCGATTGGCGATATGCTTGACCTTCACAATTATCCCGGTCCAAAATTGTATTTATACGATGCACAACGACCTACTGTATTAGGAGAATATGGAGGTATTGGATTAGCTTTAGAAGGACATTTATGGGAGCCTGAGCGAAACTGGGGATATGTACAATTCAAAAATTCAGAAGAAGCAACGGATCAATATTTGGCATATATTGAAGAACTGAAAACCTTAGTTATGGGTGGTTTTTCTGCAGCAATCTATACACAGACTACTGATGTAGAGATAGAAATAAATGGTTTAATGACCTATGATAGGAAAATATTAAAACTAGAAAAAGAAAAAGTCAGTAAAGCCAATAGAGAGCTAATAGATTTGATAAAGTAAAAATTTATCAAGTTTACTCAATTTTTAAAGTTGTTTTACAACCCTACAATTATACTTCATAATTGTAGGGTGTAGAACAGTTTTTTGCAAAATCGTCTTGGGACTTTATTAGTAAAGGTATTTTTTGTATTATCGCTCTTATTTTAAAAACTAAATGAAGATAAATTGATGAAGCACCTTAATTCATTTTTTACTGCACTTTTTAGCCTGGTATTTTTTGTCGCTTGTCAGCAAAGCAATAGAGATATGGCAGAAGAACAAAATGCACCCAAAAGACCGAATATTATCTTCATGATGTCTGATGATCACGCCTACCAAGCAATCAGTGCGTACAGCGATCATCTAATACAAACTCCTAACATCGATCGTATCGCCAAAGAGGGGATGCTCTTTACCAATGCTTGTGTGACTAATTCAATCTGTGCGCCTTCAAGAGCCACTATTTTAACGGGGAAACACACCCATATTCATGGAAAAATTGACAATCGCTTTCCTTTTGATACAACACAAGTTACTTTCCCACAGCTCCTTCAAGAAGCAGGATATCAGACCGCTATGTTCGGGAAGTTACACTTTGGCAATAACCCAAAAGGGATTGATGAATTTAAAATATTACCGGGGCAAGGCAATTATTATAATCCTAAATTCATAACCAATACAGGTGATACAACTATTATTGGTTATGTAACCGATATCATTACCGATTTAACAATTGATTGGCTGGATAATCGAAAGGAAGATGATAAGCCTTTTTCATTATTCTATCTGCATAAAGCACCACATCGCGAATGGGAACCGGCTGAAAGACATTTTAAAGAATTTATCAATAAAACTTTTCCAGAACCACCAACATTATTCGATAATTACGAAAACCGAGGAACGGCTGCTAAAGAAGCCGAAATGAACTTATTAAAACATATGAACTGGGGAGGTGATTCAAAACTTTACCCCGAAACAATAGAAGCATTGAATATTGAAGAAAGGTCAGATTGGGGTGTTAGGGTAATGAAAGCCCACCTAGAACGTATGACTGAAGAGCAACGCACCGCATGGAATGCTGTATATGGTCCTATGAATGAAGAGTTTAAAAAGATGTATCCTACTATGGATGATGAAGCATTAATGAAGTGGCGTTATCAAAGATACATGCAAGACTATTTAGCATGTATTAAAGCGGTTGATGAAAATGTGGGACGCTTGCTCGATTATCTGGAAGCCAATAATCTAAAAGAAAACACCCTCATTGTTTATACTTCTGATCAAGGCTTTTATTTGGGTGAACACGGTTGGTTCGACAAGCGCTTTATTTACGACGAATCGTTTAAAACGCCTTTACTAGCCAGTTGGCCGGGTGTAATTGCTCCAGGCTCTACCTCAGATATAATGGTGCAAAACCTTGATTTTGCCCAAACACTTTTAGAAGCAGCAGAGGTAACACCTCCTGATGACATGCAAGGTGAAAGTCTACTTCCTATCCTTAAAGGCGAGCTGGAAAGTTGGAACCGAGATGCCGTATATTACCATTACTATGAGTATCCTGCAGTGCACATGGTAAAGAGACATTACGGTATAGTAACAAAGGAATATAAATTAGCCCATTTTTATTTCGATGTAGATGAATGGGAGTTATACGATAGGTTGAAAGATCCTCAAGAAATGAACAATGTGTATAATGATCCTGCCTATGCAGATGTAGTAGCCGAACTAAAAGAAGAGCTGGCAGAATTACGGGTAAAATACAAAGACTCTAAAGAACTGGATCAGAAATATATCGATAAGTATCAATTGGATAAATAGAAAGCATGTAATCTATTTAAAAGGGTTTTAGGATTTGTTTCTTAAAACCCTTTTAAATTTTATTGTCACTACTACTTTTCTGCCTTAGCTTATCAAATTGAATCTATTGTACCTCATTTCATCCAACTTGTACTACCATAGCTAAGTATTTTCAAAAAACTTTATAGTTTCTTTATCCTCGATTATTTAATTGAAAATAGAATGAAGCATGTCACAATTATAGGTTTTGTGACGTAGAGCTTTTAACTACACATTAAATAATTTTTAGTATGAAAAAGGTTATTATTACATTTCTACCATTTCTACCATTTCTACCATTTCTACCATTTCTACCATTTCTACCATTTCTACCATTTCTATTTTTTTTGCTTTCTTGTGAAGAGAATACCGAAGATTTTGATCCAACAGGCGGGAATTCCCTTTACAATGGGCTAGGACTTAATACGGACGGTGTTTTTACCCCTGGCATTGGTGAAGAACTAACTGGGGACAGGTATGCTGAGTTGGAAGAAAATCCATTTATAGATGTTTCTGCACAACCTGTTTCCACATTTTCCATTGATGCTGATGGTGCTTCATATGCAAATATCAGGAGGTTCATTTTACAGGAAAACTTCTTGCCCCCAAAAGAAGCTGTAAGAACTGAGGAATTGATAAACTACTTCGATTTAGATTATAGTTTTCAAGATTATACACATCCTATTTCCTTAAATGGAGAAGTGAGTTCTTGTCCTTGGAATACCGCCAATAAGTTGATTAGAATTGGTATTAAGGGTAAGCCCATTGCTAAAAATGATTTAGCGCCGTCAAACTTTGTATTTTTGATAGATGTTTCAGGATCAATGAGCAGTACCGACAAACTAGAATTATTAAAAAATGGATTCAATCAGTTTGTAGATGAATTAGATAGCAAAGATAGAGTTGCAATTGTGACCTATGCAGGCACATCAGGAGTTATTTTAGAAGCTACTCCAGGTAATGAAAAGCAAAAGATTAAAGATGCCATTAACAGCCTAGGTTCTGGTGGAAGTACTGCCGGAGCTGCTGGCATTATCAATGCTTACGAAATTGCTCAGAAAAACTTAATCCCTGAAGGAAATAACAGAGTAATATTGGGGACAGATGGAGACTTTAATGTAGGTATCTCAAGCCAAGAGGAACTTGTAAAACTTATAGAAGAAAAAAGAGACTTGGGAATATTTTTAACAGTACTAGGAGTTGGCAGAGGTAACCTAAATGATGCAGCACTAGAGCAAATTGCAAACAACGGTAATGGCACTTATGAATATATAGATAATTTAGAACAGCTTAAGAAAGTATTTATCCATGAGTTTAGCAAGTTTTATACTGTTGCTAAAGACGTGAAAATACAAGTAACATTCGATCTTGCTAGGGTAAAAGCCTATAGATTAATTGGCTACGAAAACAGGGTTTTAAATAAGGAAGATTTTGAAGACGACAAAAAAGATGCTGGCGAGATTGGTGCTGACCAGAGTATTACAGCACTTTATGAAATTGTACCCAATAATATTCCCAACTTTAAAGTTGCGCCTACTTTCAAGATCGACTTCAGATACAAACAGCCAAACGATGATTTTAGCATTCCATTGGAGTTACCTATCTACGACGAAGGCAAAGGTTTTGAGCAAGCATCTGATTTCATGAAATTGGTGGCAAGTACTGCTTCGTTTTCAATGTTGCTTACCGACTCGAAATATAAAGGTAGCAGCAGTTTTGATCTCGTAACAGGTTGGCTAAACGATTTGAAGCTAGATGATGAGTATGGCTATATCCAAGAATTTAAAGAAATGGTAACACGAGCTAAGAGTTTATAAAGGTGTACTTTTGAATAGGAACAGGTTTTTAGCAAAACAGCAATATTTGAAAACGTAGGCACAAAAAAGTAACCTTTACTTTTTTGTGCCTATTAGTTAGTGGTATGACTAAATATCCAAAAAATAAGCGAACCCCCAACTTTTTGAGAAATGTCGTCTTAATGTCGGGTAAAAGTCATTTGTATTATTTGCCTTGCATTTATCTTAGCTGTATGCTTGTAACAATTCAAAAGTAGAATGAAACAACCTGGTTTTGGAAAGAAAGTAGCCCAAAAAAGAAAGGCTAAGAAGTTAACCCAATATGAACTGGCCAAGGCATGTGGAGTGAATGTAAGAACAATTCAAAGAATTGAATCAGGCGGTGTAACACCTAGAAGTTACACTGTAAGAGTTATTTCTAAAGCACTTGATAATCAATTCATTATTGATGAAAAGAATGCTTCAAGATTCAATCAATTTTTCAATCAGGCACATCATGCTATTTCCGAACTATTTAACTTTAAAACTAATGTTATGAGGAAATCAATGATTCTTACAGGGCTTTTAATGGCAATAGGCTTAGGCATATTTAGTCTAGTAACCAAAATCAAAGCACAAGACAACCAACAAATAAATTATACAAACTTTGTTGAATCTCATGACCGAGGAATAATTTATTTTTTTCCAAGAGATGCAAAAGGATGGTTTTCAAATGTAAAAGATACAGCTGATTATAGATTTGAAAATGATTTAATTCAAGAATACGAAAGCAAAATCTTTTTTAATGGGAGCTTTTTAGGAAAGGTTCTAAAAGGAGATACAGTCATCTATGTAAATAATGAAGTTCAAATTCGAAGTAATTACTGGAAATTTACTTCGTCTTATGGCACAAAAATCCATTACCTTATCCCCAACGGAACGCCTATTGACAATCTATCAGTGCAATCCCAAAAGAAAACGGAAAATCTTTACATTGGCGATGACCATATCAGAGAAACAAATTATAAAATCTTTTTAAATGAAAATTATCAAGGAAGTGTACAGGCTGGTGATACAGTTATATATAATGAAGGTGAGATTGAAATTTTAAATTAAAGGCTTTGATAAATTCATCTTAAAACTCAAGTGCCATAATTTTTGCCAAAAGATTGATTCGTATTTTAAAACGGTGCAATCTATCAAAAGAAATAAGTTCTTTTTGTCTTAAAAATGCATACAGACTCCAAACACTCTCGGTTTGCATGCTTTCGTGCTATAGTTTACATTCGGTAATTGAAATATTTTATACGACCATTTGAAACTATAAATAATTAAAGATGCACAAAGTTTTATTATTGATTACCCTATTCATTATCAATGCTTGTAACAAGCCGCAGCAAACGGAAAAAACGTATCAAGTAGGACAAATAAAAACCCCAAAAGGAGAGATGTTATTTTGGTTACACGATGCAACACCAACACACAAAGCGGGCTTTATAAAGCTTGCTAATGCTAACTACTGGGATTCATTAACTTTTAACAGAGTAATTGAAGGTTTCGTGATTCAAGGAGGGTGTCCTGATACACCAGCAGGTTTTAGTGATTCTCCCTACTTATTAGCACCTGAATTTATTGATAGCCTTACACATCAGTACGGTGCGGTTGGAGCTGGGAGAGATAATAATCCTGAAAAGTTATCTGCCGGATGCCAGTTTTATATTGTTCATGATAAAGATGGTATTGATCGCCTCGATGGCAACTACACAATTTTTGGGCAAGTATTCAAAGGATTAGATGTATTAGATGCTATAGCCACAGTTGAAACGGACACATTAGATGCACCTTTAACTCCTATACCCCTAGATGTTGATGTGCTATCACTTACTGCTGAAGAGCTGAAAGTATACGGCTATGTCGTTCAGAATTAGTGTAAGCAAGATATAGAATAAAAAAACCGCTTCAAAAATAGAAGCGGTTTTATCATATATGAAGGAAAACTAACTTTCACCATAACGAATTGGCACCAATTGCTTCGCTTCTTCTTCAGAATACAAGCGTGATTTTGTTACAAAGCGAAGCCCCAAAGGAATTTCCAATGAAAAACTCGATCCTCTTCCTTTTACAACATCAATGGTAAGCTGCGTATGTTTCCAATACTCAAATTGATCTTGTGACATATAGAAATCACATTCGTGAATTTGTCCTAACCACACATCCGTTTCATTTAGCATGAGTTCTCCTTTAGGAAAGCACATGGGCGAAGAACCGTCGCAGCATCCACCACTTTGATGAAATATCAACGCCCCGTTATCTTTCCGTAGTTGATCAATCAATGCTTTACCTTCTTCGGTTACTTTTACCCTTTCTGTCATGATGGTTATCATTTAAATATAAGGAGTAAGCTAAACGTTGTACATGACATGATATTTATGAAAAAATATCGGTCTAAGATATTTACTAGGAAGTCGGTATAAGACGAAATATTAAAAGGAATTTCAATAAATGTCAACCGAAAATTATGTTGTTTGAGCGTAGCGAGTTTCATAATTTTCTAGATTTTTTGCCTACTTTTTTATCAATGGAAAAAGTAGGAGTCTGCCCGGCTTGAGGGCAAACACCCCAATACTTGAAAATAAAATTTTGAAATAAACTTTCTCAAGCCTTATAAGCACTATTTACTTCCTAAAAGAAACCTAACGCTTTCTTATCATAAGAAATCAACATATTTTTAGTTTGGCGATAATGATTGAGCATCATCTTATGCGTTTCACGACCAATACCCGATTTTTTATAGCCACCAAATGGCGCATGTGCCGGATAAGCATGATAGCAATTGACCCAAACTCTTCCTGCTTGTACTGCTCTCGAAATCTGATAAGCTTGGTGGGTATCTCTTGTCCACACACCAGCGCCTAAACCATATAAAGTATCATTGGCAATTTCAATCGCTTCTGCCTCGTCTTTGAAAGTGGTAACGCATACTACCGGACCAAAAATTTCTTCTTGGAAAACGCGCATTTTATTGTTGCCTTTCAAAATAGTAGGTTGGACGTAATAGCCTCCTTCTAAACCTTCATTATAGGCAGCTTTGCCACCGGTTAATACTTCACAACCTTCTTCTTTTCCAATAGTGATGTAATTTAAGATTTTCTCGTATTGGTCGTTAGAAGCCTGTGCGCCCATCATCGTAGAAGGGTCAAGAGGATGTCCTAACTTAATTGCTTCAGTACGTTCTACGACACGTTCAATGAATTTATCATAAATGCTTTCCTGCACTAATAGACGTGAAGGGCAAGTACATACTTCGCCTTGATTTAAAGCAAACATCACAGCGCCTTCTAAACATTTATCGAAGAATTCATCATCAGCTTCCATAATACTTTCAAAGAAAATGTTAGGAGATTTTCCGCCAAGTTCTAAGGTAACAGGGGTGATATTTTTAGAAGCATACTGCATAATCAATTGTCCGGTAGTAGTCTCTCCGGTAAATGCCACCTTATTAATCCTTGGACTTGAAGCTAAAGGCTTTCCAGCTTCTGCACCAAAACCATTCACGATATTGAGCACACCAGCAGGAAGGATATCTTCAATCAGTTCCATAAGAATGAGAATGCCTACAGGTGTTTGTTCTGCGGGTTTTAACACTACACAATTTCCGGCAGCAAGGGCAGGAGCAACTTTCCATGTAGCCATGAGAATAGGGAAATTCCAAGGAATAATCTGACCCACTATGCCTAAAGGCTCAGGCATGTTCAGCGATACAGTAGTTGAATCTAATTCACTTACTGAACCTTCTTCAGAACGAATGACTCCAGCAAAATAACGAAAATGATCGATTGCTAAAGGTAAATCAGCAGCTCTTGTTTCGCGAAGTGCTTTGCCGTTATCCCATGTTTCTGCACGTGCTAAAACCTCTAGGTTTTTCTCCATTACGTCGGCAATTTTTAGTAATAGATTACTGCGGAAAGTGGCAGAAGAGTTATTCCACTCGGGTGCTGCTTCCCAGGCAGCATCTATTGCTTTCTCAATATCTTCGGCAGTAGAGCGGGCTACTTTAGTAAAACTGTTACCATCAACAGGGGAAACATTTTCAAAGTATTGCCCTTTAACAGGAGCGGTCCATTTGCCTCCTATAAAATTATCATACTGATTTTTAAATTGAGGTTTTTCAATGAAGTTTTGTGTTGTGATTTGTACATCACTCATAGTTTTACTGTTTTGAATTAATAAAAATTGTAGGTGAAGTGATAGTGCTTAAGCTATTTTTTAAATTTGCTGGCAAATAACTTTTATGATATTATCCAAACATAAAGGTCTCAAAGCAAAAAATTCTGACGAATTCTATCAACCTTGTGAACAATTCTCTCAAAAGCAGTAGAGTCTGTAATTTCTGTAGTACAATTCGATTGCTACGCTAGGATTGGAAATTAGAGAAATTAATCGTACATTATATGCATTTTTAATATGAAATAAACTAACATGCACCTACCAAACTA
The DNA here is from genome assembly GCA_038748185.1 of Bacteroidota bacterium. Taxonomy (GTDB): domain Bacteria; phylum Bacteroidota; class Bacteroidia; order Cytophagales; family Flammeovirgaceae; genus Chondrinema. Next base: position 1,285 of record JBCDJE010000007.1, on the reverse strand, counting down.
TTTTTTCAAAAAGAGAAAACTAGAGAATTTAGTAGAAAACAAAACTTCTTACACCTTAAACAATGCTGCCATGCATGTTTTCGAAACCCATAAACAGGCAGAACAAGTACTTTTACAATTTCATCAGCCTGTATTAGCGAGCATGATCTGTGGAAAAAAAGTCATGCACTTGCAAGACCACCAGTCTTTCGACTTTTTGCCCGGAGAGTCGCTTATCTTACCTTCGGAAGAAACCATGTGTATAGATTTTCCAGAAGCAGATGAACAAAACCCAACACGGTGTTTGGCTATGGCTATTTCAGAAGAGAAGATAGCAGAAATCACCACCCTTATGAATGAAACCATGCCAAAAGTAGAAGATAAAGAATGGCAGCTAATGGATTATAGTTTCCATTTTACCGATGATGCCGGACTCTACCAGATCATTCAAAGGTTGTTGTTTTTATTTACGGAAGATCACCCATCCAAAGATTTTTTTGTAGATAACATGCTCAAGGAACTCATTATCAGGATATTGCAAACGAACTCCAGAAAAGTATATACAGAGAAAACCCTCAAATTGAGCAACAATAATCGCTTGGCTTATGTGATTCAATACATTCGGGAAAATATCTCCAAGCCCCTAAGTGTGGAGACACTTAGTGAAAAAGCTTGTATGAGTGCCTCACATTTCTATCGCGTTTTTAAAAATGAATTAGGCATCTCTCCGGTCGATTTTATTAATAATGAGCGCATTCGATTGGCAGTGAGTTTATTGCAAGACCCCAAAAGAAAGATTAAAGAAGTGTTTATGGAATGCGGTTTTGAAAGCAGATCGTATTTTAACCGTGTTTTCAAAAGCAAGAAAAACCTTTCTCCCAGCGAGTTTCAGGCTGCAGTAGTGAGCCAGCAGGTGAGGTAGTTTTAGTGGTTAAAGGCATATGATTTTTATCACTAAAAAAGGCTATGAATATTTGTGGAACTGCTGGGTTATCTATATGTTTAAGTATAAAAGGTATTGAAATTGGCTATGTATTAGTTTTACATCATGCAAGTGTTGTTCTTAATATCATCAAAAGATCGGAGGTTTGAATAATGCAATAAGAGTGAGCAATGAATAGTCCATACATTTCAAGAGTTCAAACAGAAAATTTCAGAAACTTTAAAGAAGTTGATGTTAACCTAAACCATCAACAAGTAATTATTGGTGAAAATAACGTAGGTAAAACTAATTTATTAAGAGCTATAGTAAACATCGTTAAGTTTTGTGATTTGTTAATAACATATTTTACAAGGCAAATATGCT